>DAIOWB010000117.1:1066-8141 GCA_036758725.1 Lacibacter sp. | reverse complement strand
AGGCTCCAGTGCAGCAAGTGCAGCAGTAGCAGCAGTGGCTGCCAATCATTTACTGGGAAATATTTTTTCAACTGATGATCTGGTACAGTTTGCCATGTTTGGTGAAAAACTGGCAAGTGGTGTAAAACATGCTGATAATATTACTCCTTGTATTACAGGTGGTGTTACACTCATCCGTTCTATTCATCCATTAGATATTGTTCAGCTTAATTCACCTTCATTGTTTGTTACAGTTGTACATCCGCAAATTGAAGTAAAGACAAGTGATGCACGACAAATTCTGCGTAAAGAAGTATTATTGAAAGATGCAATAAAACAATGGGGAAACATTGCTGGGCTTGTTGCTGGTTTTGAAAAAGGCGATACTGATTTAATTGGCCGCAGCTTGGAAGATGTAATTATTGAACCGGTAAGAAGTATTTTAATTCCTGGTTTTGATGAAATAAAAACAAAAAGTAAAGAAGCCGGTGCATTGGGTGGCGGTATATCCGGTAGCGGACCATCCATTTTTATGTTGAGTAAAAAAGAATCAACAGCATTGGATGTAGAAAAAATCATGAAAGAAATTTTCACCCGGCTTGAAATTGATTTCAGAACTTATGTTACAACCATTAGTAAGAGTGGGGTGGAAGTGATTTAGAAATTGATAATTGATAATTAATAATTGATAAATATGATACACCCCGTCAGCGGTTATAAACCCTGACGGCGGTTAAAAAATCATCGTCACTTCGATAAAAGGTCTCATAAAATTGAAACTTTCATAAATTTTGGAGATTACTCGTTCCTCGACAAGACGTATTAAGAATGTATAAAAAAATAAATTCAAATTGAATTACTATAGTTTAAATAAACAATCACCCATTGCTTCATTTAAAGAAGCTACCATATTAGGACAGGCGCCTGATAAAGGATTGTATTTTCCTGATTGTATTCCGCAGCTTGATAAAGATCTCATCAGCAATATTGAAAATATCAGCAATGAAGAAATTGCATTCCGTGTTATTCAGCCTTTTATTGGTACAGAAATAAAAGAAGATGAATTGTATCGTATTGTAACAGAAACCATCAACTTTCCAATTCCTCTTGTACCCGTTACAGAAAACATTTCTTCATTGGAATTATTTCACGGGCCTACACTGGCATTTAAAGATATTGGGGCAAGATTTATGAGTCGATGCCTGGGATATTTTGTGAAAGAAGATCGGGAAGAAGCAAGCGGCAAGAATTCAAAAAAAGAAAAAATCATAGTTCTTGTTGCAACAAGCGGCGATACAGGTGGTGCTGTTGCCAATGGGTTTTATAATGTTGATGGGGTAGAAGTAGTAATCTTGTATCCTAGCGGCAAAGTGAGCAGTGTACAGGAAAAACAATTAACCACTCTCGGAAAAAATATTCATGCGCTGGAGGTTAATGGAACATTTGATGATTGTCAGCAAATGGTGAAACAGGCTTTTACAGATGAGGAATTGAATAAGCAGTTATTTTTAACATCAGCTAATTCAATCAATGTTGCAAGGTGGTTACCACAGCAGTTTTATTATTTTTTTGCATATAAGCAATGGAAAGACTCCCCTTTAGGGGTTGGGGGCCCACCCGTTATAAGTGTACCCAGCGGCAACTTTGGAAATATCTGTGCAGGAATTTTAGCACACATGAGCGGATTGCCCGTAAAACATTTTATAGCTGCATGCAATGCCAATGATGTGGTGCCAAGATTTATGCAAACAGATGGTTCGGCACCGCTCACCAGTTTTATTTCAACAAAAGCAGTAGCAACCATTTCCAATGCTATGGATGTAGGTAATCCAAGTAACTTCATTCGTATACTTGAATTGTTTCATCAGCAGTTTCCTCAGTTGAAAGAAAAATTCAGCAGTGTTAGCATTACTGATGAAGAAACAAAAGAAACCATGAAACGGGTGTATGATCAGTTTGATTATACACTGGATCCTCATGGTGCAGTAGGTTTTCTTGCTTTGGAAAGATATTTAAATGGTGGGCCACAGGTTGCAAAAGGAATGTTTCTTGAAACTGCACATCCTGTAAAATTCTATGATGTGGTGGAGCCGGTACTCAACTCTAAAATTTCAATTCCGGAATCTGTGCAACAGATTATAAATCTTCCAAAAAAAGCACACTGGTTAGAAAATGATTATAAGGAATTAAAAAGCTTTCTTATAAATAAAATGTACTAGTTTGTTTTCTATTCTTAGGTATAACAACATTTCATTTTAACTGAATTGAAAGTTTAATAATAGTTACAACCTCTTCCATTTTCAATTTCTAAAAGTAAACACTTACTCAAACTATCCTGTTTACCGGATAAATAGGATATTTCGTCGATAATTTTTCGCTTTTATATAAAAAACGAGTTACATTTAAGTTGTTATCAATATCCAATATCTAAAAACCAAACATTGTATCCATGAAAAATCTATTCTATGATGATCGTGCATTTATTGCCGAAGAGTTTTCAATCACTGAAGACCACATCCAGAAAATTTCCTTTCTCACTTTTCACAAAATCAATTCGTTTAAATTATCACAAAACAATTCCGCTTATTGTTATACCCGTGAAGATTTAAGTAACCTTATAAAGGGTACGGTACTTAATTATGTTCAGCCTTATATTCTACTTTGTCAACTCGATTATTTTACTGATGAAGTGGATAACTGATCTTATTTAAGGATTTTTTAAACGAATAAATATTTTTTTTCTTCTTTTCTATCTTCAACTTTGCAACAACCATTACTTGTTTTAATTGTGAATGGGGTAACAAAGTATGCATGATATAGAACCTTTTTTTAACTGGCGTCACATTTATGTAAGTGAGGAAGATGAGCGTTCGCCTTTCTACGGGCAGCAATACTCTGAATTTGAATTTACCCATACCGTTTACAATTATTTTATACATCCGCAGTGGGATGAGTTTGGAAGCCGTACACTTTATCTTAAAATATTAATAGCCGACTATGAAGAGAACTATGCCATTATTGAATTAATAGGTGAGTGGAACGATGCCATTGAAAACGATATTATGGAACTGAAAAGGGAAGTGATTGATAAATTAATGGCCGAAGGCATCAGTAAGTTTATTTTAATTGCAGAAAATGTGCTCAACTTTCACAGCAGTGAAAAAGATTATTACGAAGAGTGGTATGAAAACTGTGCTGATGAAAATGGCTGGACCATTATCCTCAACATGCCCGAAGCAACACAATATGATTTTAAAAAACTAAAACTGAACCGCTACCTGGAACTAATGGAAATAGATAACTGGCGTATTTATAAACCTTATCATTTATTTAAAAAAATTGATACAGAACTGAACTTAAGATTACCTGTATAATGTTTATTTTAGAGATTACATCGGATACCCCTAAATGGGTATTTTTTAAAAAAGAAATGAAACTGCTATTATATTAAAGTTGTTTAAACTACTTTACCTAAAATTAAAATTTATGAAACCAAAATCACCCATCATCATTTTCATTATTTCAGGATTGCTACTTTGCAACATTGGTTATACACAATCACAGTTGGATGAAAAGCCGGCTAAAGCAGAACAAACAGTACCGGAAGGAACTAAAATGAATATTGTAAAATTAAATTTACCTGCATTGGCATTAACTAATTTCAGTCTACAGTATGAAAGAGTTATTTCTAAACGTTTTTCAGCAGCCCTTGGTTTCAGGTTTATGCCCAATACCGGGTTGCCTTTTAAAAACACTTTTGTAAATGCAGCAGGTACAAGTGATCCTGATGCAGAAACGCTGATAAGAAGTTTAAAAGTGAGCAATTTTGCCCTTACACCCGAGGTGCGTTTTTATGTTGGCAAAAAAGGATATGGCAGAGGATTTTATATTGCACCTTATTACAGGTTTGCAAAATTTAATGCAGATCAGGTTTCACTTAATTATGAATCAGGACCAACAACAACTAATACAATTAAACTCAAAGGTGATATAACTACCAATAGTGGTGGTTTAATGTTTGGTGCACAATGGCATCTTGGAGGAGCAATCACTTTAGACTGGTGGATAATGGGTGCTCATTATGGAAAAAGTGTAGGGATCCTGAACGGAGTACCTTCAACTGCATTAACCGCCACTGAACAACAGGATATCAGAGATCAGATTAACAGTATAGATATGCCATTTGGGAAAGTTACTGCAGATGTAAGTGCCAACAGTGTAAAAGCAAATTTTGATGGCCCATGGGCAGGAATAAGAGGCGGGCTTGCTATTGGATTCAGGTTTTGATAAAAGCACTTAATGAGAAAAAAAAGCTGATGATATTATTAAAAGCCGCTTAATTGCGGCTTTTATTTTTTTATTATTTTATCTCTGTACTTTTTGTTTGTTCCTGCCCTAAATTTGCAGCGGCTCTCTCCAAAACTCTTTGTTATGACGTTTAAGCAGATGTTTATTTCTTCTATAGGAAAAAAATTAGTAATGGGCCTAACAGGCTTATTCCTTATTACCTTCTTAATTGTACATGTAAGTATTAATGCAACCATTTTTGCCGATTTATTCAATAAGGATGATAATGGCGCCATGTTTAACAAGGCTGCTCATTTTATGGGATCCATGGTATTAATCCGGATTTTGGAAGTTGGTTTAATGGCTGGTATCATTTTACATATTATTCAAGGCTACATGCTTTCTCTTCAAAATCAAAAAAGCAGAAACATAGGATATGATGTTGCCATGGGAAATAGCGGAAGCAAATGGTATAGCAGGAGCATGGGTTTATTGGGAACGTTAATTTTATTATTTCTTGTAATGCACTTAAGTCATTTCTGGGTTCCTGCCCGTTTTACTGAAGCCGGTCTTGAAATGCCTGTTGAATATAACGGTGTATTAATGCATGATATGTTTGGTTTAATGAAAGCGACTTTCAGTGAATGGTGGATAGTTGTACTTTATTTACTGGGATGTATTTCTTTATTCTGGCATTTGATGCATGGTTTTCAGAGTGCGTTCAGAACTGTAGGTGTGAGCAATAACCGTTATTTATTATTGTTGAATACAATTGGTATTGGTTTTAGTGTGATTGTATGTTTATTATTTGCTTTAATGCCCATTGCAGTTTATTTGAAGTGGGTGGAATAGTAAAACGGCCTCCCCAAACCCCTCCAAAGGAGGGGCTTCGCTAAACACAAACCCAGCTTTTCAAAAAGATTAATTTTTTGAAGAGCAGTTAAAAGATGCTGATTAATTATTTGTAGTTGATGTGGTAGTTAAATAGTTTGAGAAAGAGATAAGGTGCCGCCTCCTCTCTTTTGGAGAGGAGGAAGGGAGGTGAGGCTTGAATGTACAAGTGAGCGTGGCAACAAAAGTCAAATAGAGTTGAAAAAGCTGACAAAAAAATTCGATTTAAACGAACTATATGCTGAATTCTAAAATCCCTGCAGGACCGATTGATTCCAAATGGAATAATTATAAGTCAACCTGTAAACTGGTAAACCCTGCAAACAAACGCAACCTTGAAATTATTGTAGTTGGTACTGGTTTGGCTGGTGCATCGGCTGCAGCTTCTTTAGGTGAGTTAGGTTATAAAGTAAAAGCATTTTGTTTCCAGGATAGTCCACGCCGTGCACATTCTATTGCTGCACAGGGAGGCATTAATGCTGCCAAAAATTATCAGAACGATGGAGATAGTGTGTATCGTTTGTTTTATGATACAGTAAAGGGTGGCGACTATCGTTCAAGAGAAGGCAATGTGCATCGTTTGGCAGAAGTGAGCACCAGTATTATTGATCAGTGTGTTGCGCAGGGAGTTCCTTTTGCAAGAGAGTATGGTGGTTTATTAAGCAACCGTTCATTTGGTGGTACACAGGTACAACGTACATTTTATGCAGCCGGGCAAACCGGTCAGCAATTATTAATAGGAGCTTACCAGGCATTAGAAAGACAAGTTGCATTAGGAAATGTATCGATGTATACCCGTCATGAAATGCTGGATATTGTTACCATTGATGGTAAAACCCGTGGTATTATTTGCCGTAACCTGGTAACCGGAGAACTGGAACGTCATTTCGGCCATGCCGTACTGTTATGTACCGGTGGTTATGGAAACGTATTTTATTTATCAACCAATGCCATGGGCAGCAATGTAACTGCAATTTGGAAAGCTCATAAAAAGGGCGCCTATTTCAGTAACCCATGCTTTACACAAATTCACCCCACCTGTATACCTGTTAGTGGCGATCATCAAAGTAAACTCACATTAATGAGTGAAAGTTTACGTAATGATGGACGTATATGGGTGCCTAAAGCATTAGGCGAAACAAGGAAATCAATTGATATTCCTGAAGAGGAAAGAGATTATTATTTAGAGAGAAGATATCCTGCATTTGGTAACCTGGTTCCAAGAGATGTGGCAAGCCGAGCTGCTAAAGAACGTTGTGATGCCGGTTATGGAGTAGGTACCAGTAAGCAAGCTGTCTATCTTGATTTTGCTGATGCCATTCAACGTTATGGAAAAATTGAAGCAGGTAAAAGAGCTATTGAAGCTGATGCTGCTACTATTACACAAATGGGTAAAGATGTAATAAAAGAAAAGTATGGTAACCTGTTTGATATGTATGAAAAGATCACGGGTGAAAATCCATATGAAGTACCCATGCGTATTTATCCGGCTGTGCATTATACAATGGGTGGTTTGTGGGTTGATTATGAACTCATGACAAATATCCCCGGTCTTTATTGTTTAGGTGAAGCCAACTTTAGTGATCATGGTGCAAACAGGTTAGGCGCAAGTGCTTTGATGCAGGGACTTGCTGATGGTTATTTTGTTATTCCTTATACCATTGGTAATTACCTTGCTGATGAAATCAGAACAAAATCAATTTCTACTGATCATCCTGCATTTGTTGAAGCAGAAAGTAAAGCTCGTGACCGTATTCATACTCTTATGAATATTAAAGGAACCAGAACTGTTGAAAGTTTTCATAAACGTTTAGGCAAAATTATCTGGGATAAATGTGGAATGGCCCGTAATGCAGAAGGTTTAAAAGAAGCCATTAAAGAAGTACAACAGTTGAAAAAGGAGTTCTGGAGTGATGTA
>DAIOWB010000117.1:0-1056 GCA_036758725.1 Lacibacter sp. | reverse complement strand
ATCCGGAACTTGATAAAGCAAACCGTGTGGCCGACTTTATAGAACTGGGTGAATTAATGTGTATTGATGCATTAAACCGTGAAGAAAGTTGTGGTGGACATTTCAGAGAAGAATTCCAGACAGAAGAAGGCGAAGCTTTACGTGATGATGAAAAATTTATGTATGTAGCCAGCTGGGAAATGAAAGCAGAACACGAATGGCAACTGCATAAAGAAGATTTGGTTTATGAAGTGGTGAAACCGAGCCAGAGGAGTTATAAGTAATTTGGATGGTACGCAGATAAGTTAAGATGATGATGATGGCGTTAAGATTAACTGTTAAATCATAAAAAATCAGCTTTCTGTCATTAGAAAGGAAGAATAATACGTAGATCGGTTAAGATGATGATGATGGAGTTAAGATTACTTGTAAATCAGAAAAATCATAACAAATCAGCGTTCTGTCATTAGAAATGAAGAATAATACATAGATAGGCTAAGATGATGATGATGGAGTTAAGATTTACTTATAAATCATAAAAATCATAAAAAATCAGCGTTCTATCAATGGAGAACGAAAATTATAAGCACTCTGATAAAACAGATAAAATCCTCAAAGCATTTTATAATGTTTATAATAAACTTGGTTTTGGATTTTTAGAAAAAGTTTATGAGCATGCACTGTTGATTGAATTGAGGAAAATGAATATTGAAGTGGTAAATCAATTTATGATTAAAGTTCATTATGATGGAGTAGAAGTTGGTAATTATTTTGCTGATTTATTTGTTGAAAATTGTGTAATAGTAGAAATTAAAGCAGGTGAAGGATTAATAGAAGAACATGAAGCTCAATTAATCAATTATCTGAAAGCTACAAATATTGAAGTTGGCTTATTACTCAATTTTGGCAAACAACCGGCATTTAAACGAAAAGTGTTTTCTAATAGTTATAAAACATTGATTTAATTATGGAACATAGTAATATCAATTTGAAGTTAAAGGTTTGGCGACAAAAAAATGCTTCTGACAAAGGCCATTTTGAAATGTTGGAAGCAAATAACATTTCAAAGGAAATGAG
>DAIOWB010000116.1:0-8212 GCA_036758725.1 Lacibacter sp. | reverse complement strand
AGGAATTGATTTGCATTGCACATGAAATGGATATAACAGTAAAGCCATTAGTTGGCCCCAGTTCTATTTTGCTTGCTTTGATGGCCAGCGGAATGAATGGCCAGCAGTTTGGTTTTATTGGTTATCTGCCAATAAAAGATTTTGAAAGAAACAAAGCCATTAAAGATTTAGAAGCAGAATCAGCTAAGAAAAACTCAACTCAGATATTTATAGAAACTCCATACAGGAACAACCAGATGATGGAAGCTCTTTGTAAAAACTGTAAGCCATCAACAAAAATTTGTATTGCAGCTGACCTTACCGGCAAAAACGAATGGATAAAAACAATGACAGTAAAGGAATGGATAAGCAATAAAACAGACTTGCATAAACGACCTGTTATTTTTTTGTTACATGCTTCCTTGTAATAGTCACCTGTTAAACCTTACCTAACAATTGTTATCAAAACCTTTTAATATCAAAAAAAATTGATCATAACTCAATTAATTATATACTTTTGCTTTGCAAACAAATTCATCACTAAGTGATAAACATTTTGACACATACAAAACAGGTTGCTTTTCATGCGCCGGATGCTACTGAAGTATATTCAGTAGGCTTTGATGTGTTTACTTTTTCTCCACGACCCCGACGTGTAATCTGACAGGACGAGCCCCTCACCATGGCCCCTGTCAGTGAACAGCTCCCCAGCTATGATTTTACCGGATTGGTCATCCTGTTTAAAAATCAATCTTTTAAAAATTGGACAATCAAAATATAGTTATACGTGTAGCCACACCAGACGATGTTCATTTTGCAGTTGCTATCACCAATGAAATGGAAGAAAGTGCCAAGGCACGTGGCACCGGTATTGCCAAACGCAGCCCGGAGTATGTCGCAGAAAAAATGAATGAAGGCAAAGCAGTTATTGCTTATACACTTGATGGTACATGGGTTGGCTTTTGTTATATAGAAACATGGAGCCACGGCGAGTATGTTGCCAACAGCGGATTAATTGTTTCCCCGGCATTTCGTAAAAGCGGTGTTGCCAAAGCAATCAAGAAAAAAATATTTAACCTGTCAAGGGAAAAATATCCTGAAGCAAAACTTTTTGGATTAACAACAGGCCTTGCTGTAATGAAAATAAACAGTGAACTCGGGTACGAGCCGGTTACTTATTCAGAATTAACCCAGGACGAAAATTTCTGGGCCGGTTGCAAAAGTTGTGTGAACTATGAAATATTGATGAGCAAAGAGAGAAAGATATGTATGTGCACAGCTATGCTTTACGATCCCAAAGATCATTATAAACCAGAGGAGACCAAAGAGTTTTTTGAAGAAAACAAATCCGGTTTTGAAAGATTACTCAGGTTCAAACAATGGAAATTGCTGAAGCCATTTATGAAAAAAGATAATGGCAATAATAACGAGTCAAAACCAAAATCATTTTTGCAATTATTTTTTAATTTATAAAATATGATTTGACCGGCAGTGTTGCTACTATGAAACTTTTGTTGCGACGCTCCGTTCATCTGTAAAACTCTATTGAGCATTTTCGAAATCAAAATAAGAAATGAATATTTCAAATAATAGGAGTCTTCAAAGTACCCCTTTAGGGGATGGGGGCAAAATAGTTTTAGGTTTCAGCGGAGGACTTGATACCACTTACTGTGTAAAATATCTCACAGAAGAAAAAGGCTATGAAGTACATAGCATCATTGTAAATACCGGCGGCTTCAGTAATGATGAATTAAAAAAAATTGAAGCACATGCCTACAAACTGGGAGTTAAAACTCATACATCAGTTGATGCTGTAAAAGGATACTACGATCGCATCATCAAATATCTTATTTACGGCAACTGTTTAAAAAATAATACTTACCCGCTTTCAGTTTCTGCGGAAAGACTGAGCCAGGCGTTACATATTGCGGAGCATGTAAAAAAACTGGACGCAAAAGCAGTAGCTCATGGCAGCACCGGGGCAGGTAATGACCAGGTAAGATTCGATATGATTTTCCATATCATGATACCCGGTGTTGAAATCATTACTCCCATCCGTGATTTAAAACTCAGTCGAGAACAGGAAATTGAATATTTGAAAAGCAAAGGAGTTGAAATCAATTTTGAAAAAGCAATGTACTCCATCAATAAAGGATTGTGGGGAACAAGTGTTGGCGGAAAAGAAACACTGAACAGCAAAGGCATGTTGCCTGAAGAAGCATGGCCCACTCAAGTCAGCAAGTCAGGAAGTCAGGAAGTCAGATTAAGTTTCACAAAAGGAGAATTAGTTTCTGTTGATGGCATATCTTTTTCTCATCCATCTGAAGCTATTCAATATTTACAAAAAATAGCCGGGCCTTATGGTGTTGGCAGGGATATACATGTTGGCGATACGATCATTGGCATAAAAGGAAGAGTAGGTTTTGAAGCAGCAGCACCCATGGTCATTTTAAAAGCACATCATGCACTGGAAAAACATGTGCTTACCAAATGGCAACTGCAATGGAAAGATACGCTGGCACAATTCTATGGTAACTGGATGCATGAAGGACAGATACTCGACCCGGTGATGAGAGATATTGAAGCGTTTTTAGAAAACAGCCAGCAAAATGTAACAGGCGATGTATTTGTTCAGTTAATGCCCTACCGTTTCCAGGTAACAGGTATCGAAAGCAAATATGATTTGATGAGCAGCAGGTTTGGTAAGTATGGCGAAATGAATACTGGTTTTACAGGTGATGATGTAAGAGGGTTTTCCAAGATATTCGGCAACCAAACATCCATTTGGAATGCTGTTCAAAAAGAAGCCTCCCCAAACCCCTCCGAAGGAGGTGCTTTGCATAACACAGACCCGGATTATTGAAAACTCTAATTGCAAATAAATATTTTTAAAAAGTAATGGCTAATAAGGAAACTTCAAAAAGCAAGATTAGTGAGATGATGGCTTCCCCCTTTGGGGGAAGTCGGAAGGGGGCTGTTGGCATTATCGGCGGAGCAGGTTATACGGGTGGGGAACTCATTCGCTTACTGATTCACCATCCGGATACAGCTGTTTCTTTTATTCATAGTCGTAGCAATGCCGGTAAGTTTGTTCATACGGTTCACCAGGATTTAGTTGGAGATACAGATTTAAAATTTTCTGACGATAACTCCCCTTTAGGGGATGGGGGCATCGATGTTTTGTTTTTATGTCTCGGACATGGCGAATCAAAAAAGTTTCTTGCAGAAAATAAAATAGCCGATTCAGTTAAGATAATTGATTTGGCAAACGATTTTCGCCTAACCAGTAACCAAAAACAAGGAACCAGGAACTTTGTCTATGGACTTCCAGAACTAAACAGAGATAAAATAAAATCAGCAAATAATGTAGCCAACCCGGGATGTTTTGCTACAACAATACAACTTGGATTGTTGCCATTGGCAAAAGCAGGATTATTAAAAGAGGTTTATACAACCGGCATTACCGGAAGTACCGGTGCAGGACAAAGCCAGTCTGCTACTTCACATTTCAGCTGGAGAGAAAATAATATACAGGCCTATAAAACATTAACTCATCAGCATCTTGGAGAAATTCATGAAAGCCTTCATCAATTACAAGAAAGTTTTCCTAACACTCCGCCAACTGGCGGAGATGAGGGTGTGAACTTTGTACCATGGCGTGGTGATTTTACAAGAGGTATTTTTATCAGTTCTCAATTACCATGTGATTTAAGTTTGGTCGAACTGAATAAACTGTATGAAGATTTTTATTCAGGCCATCCGTTTACACATCTGACTAAAGAAGCAGTGTTTTTAAAACAGGTGGTGAACACAAATAAATGCCTCATCCAATTAGAAAAAGTTGGTAAACAGTTGGTGGTACATTCAGTATCAGATAATCTATTAAAAGGTGCAAGCGGACAGGCAGTACAAAATATGAACCTGATGTTTGGTTTTGATGAAACAGCAGGATTGAATTTAAAAGCAAATTATTTTTAGCCCCCATCCCCTAAAGGGGAGTAAGGCAAAAATTTTTATTAACTAAAAAATTCCCCTTTAGGGGATAGGGGCTTATGAATTTATTCGAAGTTTACCCGATTAATGAAATCACTATTGTAAAAGCAAAAGGCTCTTATGTATGGGATGATAAAGGCGAACAGTATCTTGACCTTTATGGTGGCCACGCCGTCATCAGTATCGGGCACACTCATCCTCATTGGGTAAAAAGAATTGAAGAGCAACTTGAAAAAATTGCGTTCTATTCTAATTCCATAAAAATTCCTTTGCAGCAGGAACTCGCAACCAAACTAGGTAAAGTTTCCGGAAAAGAAGATTTCCAGTTATTTCTTTGCAACAGCGGAGCCGAAGCCAACGAGAATGCACTGAAGATGGCATCCTTTCATAATGGAAGAAAAAAGATAATTGCCTTCAGCAAATCTTTTCATGGAAGAACCTCACTCGCAGTGTCAGCCACGGATAATAAAAATTATATCGCACCGGTGAATGAAACAGATAATATCATCTTTCTTCCTTTCAATGACGAAGCTGCACTGGAAGAATGTTTTTCAAAAAATGGTAAAACAATTTCTTCGGTTATTATCGAAGGTATACAGGGTGTTGGTGGAATTAATGTGGCAGAAAATTCTTTCCTGAAAAAAATACGCAGCCTCTGTGATGAACATGGCGCTGTATTTATTGCGGACAGTGTGCAGTGTGGATACGGAAGAAGCGGGAAATTTTTCAGTCATGATTATGCCGGAGTGAATGCGGATATATATACCATGGCAAAAGGAATGGGCAATGGTTTCCCGGTTGCCGGAATTATTATTGCACCACATATCAAACCAAAACATTTTCAATTGGGAACTACTTTCGGTGGCAATCATCTTGCCTGTGCTGCTGCATTAGCAGTATTGGAAGTAATTGAAGAAGAAAAACTAATGGGTAATGCAACTTTGGTGGGAAAATATTTAAGAGATGAACTTGAATCAATTCCACAATTAAAAAATGTAAGAGGTAAAGGCTTGATGATTGGATTTGATGTACCAGAAGAATTGAAAGATTTGAAAAAAAATCTTCTGTGGAATCAAAAAATATTTACCGGCGAAGCAAAACCTAATGTGATTCGGTTGCTTCCTTCATTAGCATTGAAGAAAAGGGATGCAGAACAATTTATTGATTCGATAAAAGAAGAGATTGGCTTGTTACAGGAAGCTGAATAGAATTACATCTGTACAAGAGTGCGACGCAACGAATGCCTAATAGTAATTCAAAAGCTTAGTTAATAAATAAACTATCGAAAATTGAAACACTTTACTTCTGTAAACGACCTCAAAGTCCTCCCCTTCGGGGAGGATTTAGGTGGGGCCATCGATGCATTAGTTGCAAAGGCACTTGCCTATAAAACCAATCCATTTGCAGATAAAACACTGGGCGCAAATAAGCGTATCGGTTGTTTGTTTTTGAATCCAAGTATGCGAACAAGGCTCAGTACACAAATTGCTGCGCAAAATCTTGGTATGGACTGTATCATTTTCAATGTGGGTAGTGAAGGCTGGGCACTTGAGTTTGAGGAAGAAGCTATCATGAGCGGTACTACAGTGGAGCATGTGAAAGACGCCGCACCGGTTTTTGGAAAATATTTTGATATTCTTGCTATCAGAACTTTTCCTTCGTTGAAAAACCGGGAAGATGATTACAGTGAATTGTATATAAAACAAATTATTAAATACGCAGGCATACCAGTGGTAAGTTTGGAAAGTTCAACCCTGCACCCGCTTCAATCATTAACAGACATAATCACTATCACCGAAGAAATAGAAAAATCTAAAATCTTAACTCGAAAATCTAAAATAGTCTTGACCTGGGCGCCGCATGTAAAAGCGTTGCCGCAATGTGTAGCCAATAGCTTTGCACAATGGATTAATGCATGGGGCAAAGCCGATTTTGTTATTACCCATCCGGAAGATTATGAATTGGGTGAGGAATATACAAAAGGTGCAACGATTACAACTAACCAGGAAGAAGCATTAAAGGAAGCTGACTTTGTTTATGTAAAAAACTGGAGTACTTATAATGATTATGGTAAAATATACACTAACGACCCTAAATGGCAACTAAAGAAAAAAAGATGGGCTGTTACTAATAATGCCAAAGTGATGCATTGTTTGCCCGTGAGAAGAAATGTAGAATTGAGTGATGAGATACTGGATGGGCCAATGAGTATCGTAACACAACAGGCTTCAAACAGGGTATGGGCAGCACAGGCTGTACTAAGTGAAATCCTGAAAGCAAATGGTTAAATTGTTGAATTGCTAAATTGATTTATGACTGAATTGTTAGTAATTAAGATTGGAGGAAATATTATTGATGATGAAACAAAACTTTCTTCATTTCTGAAATCATTTGCTGAAATTGATGGGAAAAAAATTTTGGTGCATGGAGGCGGTAAACTGGCGACAAAGCTGGCAGAGAAAATGGGGGTAGAACAAAAAATGGTTGATGGAAGAAGAATTACTGATGCGGAAACGCTGAAAATAGTGACAATGGTCTATGCGGGTTATGTAAATAAAAATGTTGTTGCACAACTTCAGCGTTATAATTGTAATGCACTTGGCCTGAGCGGAGTTGACGGAGATATAATTCTTGCCCACAAAAGAAATCACCCGGTTATAGATTATGGTTATGTCGGGGATGTTGATTCCATCAACATTCCATTACTGAAAAATTTGCTGGAACTAAACATGGCTCTTGTATTCGCCCCGATCACGCATGATCAGAAAGGGCAATTACTGAATACAAATGCAGATACAATAGCACAGGAAATAGCAAAAGCAATGAGTGCTGAGTATGATGTAAAACTGATTTATTCATTTGAAAAAAGCGGTGTGTTATTGAATGCAGAAGATGACAGTACAGTTATTCCAGGCATCACTCCTTCTTCTTATCAAAAACTAAGAGCTTCGGAAAAAATATTTGCCGGCATGATACCAAAACTGGATAATGCATTTGCTGCATTGAACAGCGGAGTAAGAAAAGTGGTCATCGGGAATGCAGAAAAATTAAATGAATTGATAGCCGGGAGATCCGGAACAACGATAAGCAATGAGTAGGGATATTTCTATATTACAAAACGAAGCAATCAATTTATTAAAACAATTAATTGCTACTCCTTCTTTCAGTAAACAGGAAGACAACTCATCTGCAATTATCAAAGATTTTTTGGAAAAGAATAATGTAAAGACAGAGCAGCATCTTTACAATATTTGGGCAAAAAATAAACATTTTGATGCGGGTAAGCCAACAATCTTACTCAATTCACATCATGATACAGTGAAACCTAATAAAGGATATACACTTGATCCCTTTTCTCCAACAGAAAAAGATGGAAAGCTGTTTGGCCTGGGTAGTAATGATGCAGGCGGAAGTCTTGTTTCTCTCATTGCCAGCTTTCTGTTTTTTTACGAAAAAGAAAATCTAAAATATAATTTAGTACTTGCAGCAACAGCTGAAGAAGAAATAAGTGGAGAAAATGGAATTGAAGCTTTACTTCAAAATGAAAAGTTTATTAGTGATACACTGGTTACATCAGAGCCCCCCTTTCGGGGATGGGGGTGCATTGTTGGCGAACCAACCCAAATGCAAATGGCAATTGCTGAAAAAGGATTGATGGTTTTGGATTGCATTGTTACAGGTAAGGCGGGCCACGCTGCAAGGGAAGAAGGAGATAACGCGATTTATAAAGCTATAAAAGATATGGAGTGGTTCAATACGTATAGATTTGATAAGGTTTCAAATTTACTGGGTCCGGTAAAAATGAGTGTAACAGTTATTGAAACTGAAAACAAAGCACACAATGTCGTACCATCGCAATGTAAATTTGTAGTGGATTGCCGGGTAAATGAGCTTTATACTTTTGAAGAAATGCTGGGCGTTATAAAAGAGAATGTAAAGTGTGAAGTAAGCCCAAGAAGCACAAGGTTACGTTCATCAGCAATTGCATTAAATCATCCGCTGGTAGAAGCCGGATTAAGATTAGGAAAAACTTATTATGGTTCTCCTACAACTTCGGATAAAGCACTGATGAGTTTCCCTGCATTGAAGATGGGGCCCGGCGACAGTGCAAGAAGCCATACTGCAGATGAATATATTTATATAGATGAAATAAGAAATGGAATTGAGTTGTATATTCAATTAATTGAACAAATTTTGTAAACCCTCTGTACTGTGCTCCACAAAAATTACGTGGAAGGAT
>DAIOWB010000115.1:5835-8243 GCA_036758725.1 Lacibacter sp. | reverse complement strand
CTACCAGTGGCATGGCCTTTAAAATGAGTGGAAGAGTTGGTGATTCACCCATAATAGGTGCAGGATTGTTTGTAGATAATGAAGTAGGTGCTGCAACATCTACAGGAGTTGGAGAAGAAGTTGTAAAAATTTGCGGTGCTCATACCGTTGTTGAAATGATGAGGCATGGTGCCACTCCTGAAGAAGCCTGTAAAGAAGCAGTAAGAAGAATTATTAAAAATAACGGAGCAAAAGCAAATACAGTACAAGTAGGATTTTTAGCCATAAATAAAAAAGGGGAATTTGGTGGTTATTCAGTGATGAAAAATTTTTCCATGGCAGTGCGGAATAATGAATATGAAAAATCAATTGATACAAAAAGCTGGTTTTAACTATGACTTATAAATTAGAAGTGATTGCCTTTACTATTGAAAGTTGTTTGCTCATTCAAAAAGCAGGTGCTCATCGTATTGAGTTGTGTGATAATCCGGCTGATGGCGGCACTACTCCATCATATGGATTCTTAAAAAAAGCAAGAGAGCTGGTATCGATTGATTTATTTCCCATGATAAGGCCAAGAGGTGGCGATTTTCTTTACAATGATGTTGAGTTTGAAATCATGAAAGAAGATGTGCTGATCTGTAAAGAATTAGGTTGTGATGGTGTTGTTATTGGGTTATTAAATACTGATGGAACGATTGATAAAAAAAGAACAGCTGCACTTATTGAATTAGCCTATCCTTTGGGAGTTACTTTCCACAGAGCATTTGACAGAACAAGAGATGCATTTGAAGCATTGGAATCTTTGGTTGAAATTGGTTGTGAAAGGGTACTCACTTCCGGCTTAACTCATGATGTTACACAAGGAACAGAAATGCTTTCTCAACTGGTATCAGCAGCAGATAACCGTATCATCATCATGCCGGGCAGTGGAGTAAGGAGCAACAACATTAAAGTACTGGCGCAACAAACCGGTGCAGCTGAATTTCATACATCAGCAAGAACAAGCATTGAATCAAAGATGACTTACAACAATATAAAGATGAATGAAGTAATGCGAACAGTCATTGTTGATGAAGAAGAAATAAGAAAAATGTTATTTGAACTGGAAAGCATTGCAAACTATGAACCTCCGTTCTGAAATATTAGCCGAACATTCAAAAGCACAAACCAATAAGATTATTGAATGGGTTGGAAATTCTCAACAGCGTTTTGATGAATTAATCAATTTATTTCTGGGCGATGAATACAGAATAACCCAACGTGCAGGCTGGCCGATGGGTTATATCGCAATTGATCATCCGCAACTGGTTAAAAAACATTTACCCCATCTTGTTAAAACATTACGTAAAGAAAAATTACACAATTCAGTTAAACGTAATATCGTACGTTTTTTACAGGAAATTTCAATTCCTGAAAACTTACAGGGAGATGTAATGGATTGTTGCTTCCGGTTTATTTCTGATCCGGCTGAAGCTGTTGCTGTAAAAGCTTTTTCATTAACTATTCTTGAAAAACTGGCAAAGGATTATCCGGAAATAAAAAACGAGTTAAAAATTGTGATTGAAGAAAGGTTGCCTTATGAAACGGCAGCCTTTCACAGCAGAGCAAAAAAGATTTTAAAATCTTTTTCATAAAAAAGGAAAGTAGAAACCAGCTTTGAAGCAATTTCATTAGAAAAGTTGGGAAACATTGCCGGAAAAGAAAATAACAGCTTCGCTTTTTTGGGATCAACTTTTTTTCAAAAGAAAATCTACTGATAAATCTTCATCAATTAAAGGCCAGTGAATTCCGTAACCAGATGGAGAAATCTTGTATAAATTTCTTTGAATATTATCTGCCAATTCCAACTTTTTAGAAACTTCTGAGAGGAGTAATTTTATTAACTGTCCGTCAACTTTTAAACAAAGTTGATCTTGCTCAAAAAAAATTGCTTCGATATGATGTGTGGCTACCATGATTTAGTTATTAAAGTGATTATTCCAGGAATCAACGATTAAATCAAAATGCTGGTAGATTATTTTTTTTACTTCTTTCTTTGAAGCAGGATTCATATTGAAAGAAAAGGCTTCTCTTATTTCAACATCTTCTAGCAGCAACCAGAACTTACATTCCATTTCGCCTTTTTCGGCATGAACATGTATTGGTTCAGATCCCTCGTTGGAATAGAAAAAAAATCTCCAGCCATAAATAAATAAAATTGTCGGCATAGTTTATTTTAAACTAATATAAAGATAACAAAAAACTCTTCTAAGCAATGTCTCCCAATAATAAAAGCCAAACGTTTGAACAAAAGCTAATCGGAATATTGCGTAATAGTAAACATAAGATTATCCGGAAATAAAAAACGAGTTAAAAATTGTGATTGAAGAAAGGTTGCCTTATGAAACGGCAGCCTTTCACAGCAGAGCAAAAAAGATTTTAAAATC
>DAIOWB010000115.1:0-5735 GCA_036758725.1 Lacibacter sp. | reverse complement strand
GATGCAGAAACATCAACAGCCATAGCAGTTGTATCCCATAAATTTACCTGTGCATAAATGGAAAGATCAATAGCTAAACTCATAAAAAATCCAACAACAGCTCCAACTGTTGCACCGGCCATGGCTGAACTTACATTGCTTTTGTTAAGAATGTAAGACAACAAAAAGCCGAATGCAAGGTTTCCTGCAATCAAAGCCCACCATATCATGGTTTCTTCTGTTCTGAAAACTCCCGAAGCACTATTACTGTGCGATTGCATAAAATTCATTAGCATCATCCCATAAATGAGCCAGCCAAGGAAAAAATTAGTTACTCCACCAATAATTCCACCTACAAGAAATTTGTTTGTGTTCATGATTTTGGTTTTTTAAATGTGAAAATGTTAAACAAAAAGATATGAAATATTATACGGTCTTTTTGTATTTATTTTTCACAAAATTGCAGATGATTGAAAGTGATGGTTTTATGAAGAGCAAACGCTCCTGAAATCTGATTTATAAAATACTTTTAAAATTGGTTTTCTCTATTTAAACAAAAAATCTCTTTTGAATTTACAAATAGTTGAACTTTTATTTTTTTTCAAAGTTGTCATCTTCCTTAAAAATTAATCTTAAACTCTGATCGTAAGTAAAATAATTATATAACCAGTTTATAAAAACAAAGAATTTATTTTTTACACCCAGTATGAGCATTAAGTGTAAGCCCATCCATACCAGCCATGCAAAAAAACCACCAAAATGCAGTTTCGGTTTTGGAATATCAACCACTGCCAGATTGCGGCCAACTGTTGCCATTACACCTTTGTCTTTATAACTAAATGTTTTTAATGATTCTTTTAAAAAGGTTCTTTTAAGATTTTTTGCAAGTAATGTTGATTGTTGAATTGCAACTGAAGCTATTTGTGGTAGTCCGTGAGGAAATGCAGCATCTTCCATATAAGCAATATCACCAATAGCAAAAACATTGTTTAACCCTTCTACCCTGTTGTAGCTATCAACTCTAATTCTGTTTCCCCGGGCAAGTAAAGCAGGATCAATTCCTTCAGGAACGTTTCCTTTTATTCCTGCTGCCCATATAACAAGAGCAGATTGCAATTGCATTCCGTTTTTTAGTGTCAATTTTCTTCCATCATAATCATTTAAATGAGAATTGGTCATAACCGTTACACCTAATTGTTCCAGGTATGAAAGACTTTGCTCACTGCTTTTTTTACTCATAGCTGCCAACGTATGAGGAGAACCTTCTAACAGGTAAATATTCATTTTAGTAAAATCCAGTTCCGGATAATCCTTAGGTAAAACATATTTCTTCATTTCGGCTATTGCGCCACTTAACTCTACTCCGGTTGGTCCGCCACCAACAATTACAACGTTCATCAAATATTGCAAATCATCTTCGGTGTCTGCATGTAATGCTTTTTCAAAATTCCGGATTAAACGATATCTTAATTGCAGAGCTTCAATGGTTGATTTCATAGGGAAAGTATGCTCCTCAAGATTTTTATTTCCAAAGAAATTGGTTGAGGCTCCTGTTGCAATTACGAGGTAATCATAATCATAGGTATCATTATTAGTAAGTACTTGGTTTTTGCTTGTATCAATGCTCTTTATTTCATCCATTCTGAAACGGATATTCTTACTGTTTTGAAATACTTTTCTTAAGGGAAATGAAATATTACTTGCATCTAAACCGGCAGTAGCTACTTGGTAAAACAATGGTTGAAACTGATGATAATTATACTTATCAATCAGGGTGATTTGAAAATCGGCTTTGTTACTAAGTAATCGGGCCAATTTTAAACCACCAAAACCTCCGCCAAGAATAATTAGCTTCATCATCATTGGTTTATTCATTTCATTTCTGATAATCCCTTACTAAAGTATAAAAATGAATGAAAAGAAATGCAAATGAAAAACGTTCATTGTTAATAAACCATCCGCACCTTTATGGTTTCTTTTACTTCTTTAAGTAATTGAACTGCTTTTTTGGAGAGACCCCGGTCAACATCCAATACAACATAACCTATCTGATCATTTGTTTTTAAATACTGTCCAAGGATATTAATATGATGTTTGCTGAGTTGTGTATTTATCTGACTGAGTACACCAGGAACATTCTTATGTATGTGCAAAATGCGATGTGTTCCCTCCTGAATAGGCAATGCCAGTTCGGGCACAGTATGTGAACCAATAGTTATTCCTTTTTCAAGATAAAGTACCAGTTTATTACTTACATCTGCTCCAATATTCTGTTGTGCTTCTTCAGTACTGCCTCCAATATGCGGAGTTAAGATTACATTGGGCAAATCCTGTAATGGTGTTTTAAAAAGATCTCCATTTTTTTCAGGCTCCCATGGAAAAACATCCACTGCAGCACCTGAAATGTGCTTATCAATAATGGCTGTTCGTAAAGCATCAAGATCTACCACTTCTCCCCTTGCATAATTTAAAAGAATGGATCCTTTCTTAAATTGCTTTAATGTTGTTTTATTGATGAGATTTTTTGTTTGATTGGTTTCTGGTACATGCAGAGTTACAATATCAGAAAGATTTAATACCTCTTTCAAATGTTTATATTGTTCTGCATTTCCCAGAGGCAATTTGGTAACTATGTCGTAATAAATCACTTTCATACCTATAGCTTCTGCTAATACACTCACCTGTGATCCGATGTTTCCATAACCAATAATACCTAATGTTTTTCCACGTAACTCATAGCTGCCTTTTGCATCCTTCATCCAGATGCCTTCGTGTGCGGCTTTATTTTTATCTATGATTTTTCTTATAAGAATAATGCTTAAGCCAATAACCAGTTCAGCTACACTTCTTGTATTACTGTAAGGAGCATTAAATACCACAACACCTTTCTGAGTAGCAGCTTTTAAGTTTACCTGGTTTACTCCAATACAAAAACATCCAATTGCCTGTAACTTTTCTGCTTCATCCAATACATTTTGTGTAATGAGTGTTTTTGAACGGATACCCAGCAGGTGTACATCTTTAATCTCCTTCATCAACTCTTCCTCACTTAATGCACCACTGATTTTCTTCACATTAATATACCCATGGTCTTTAATGTTTTTAACTGCCGCTTCACTGATGTTTTCAAGCAACAGGATTTTAATCTTTTCTTTGGGATAACTGGTAGTCATTTTTTCTGTCATGTGATTCCTTTCTATTTGCTTATTTTGCAGCACAAATATAGTTGACCAAAGATCAACTGAAAAACCAATATGTTGAGCTTGCTTCGTAAACTAACGATCCTTATCATTTCAATAAGCCTTTTTTTGGCATGCCAAACATCGGGTACAAAATCTATTCCTGAAGATGATTCTGCTGAATACTATCCCTCTACTCCTCAAAAAATTGAAAAAGCTGAATTCAGAAAAATTTACCGGATGGCATCTGAATTTTATGATTCAACATTGGAACGTACCGGTTTCAATGGTGGCATTTTAATTGCCAAAGGAGGTGAAGTAATTTTTGAAAAATATGCCGGCACTGTTCATTTAGGAAAACCAGACTCAATAAATGCTTCTACTTCCTTTCATATAGCATCAACAACAAAAACATTTACAGCCATGGCTGTATTAAAACTGGCTGAAGCTGGTAAGCTTTCCTTAAATGATTCCATTCAGCAATTCTTTCCGGCATTTCCTTATCATGGCATGACGATAAAAATGTTATTAAGCCAGCGAAGTGGCTTGCCCAACTACGGATATTTTCTTGAGAAATTAAAATGGGATGAACATAAGAAAGTTTCAAATGCTGATATCTTAAATACACTTATTCAATACAAACCAGATTTAACAAACCTGATGAATAAGCGTTTTAATTATTCTAATACCAATTTTGTAATCCTTGCTTTAATTATTGAAAAAGTAAGTGGCATGTCTTATGCTGAATACCTGAAACAAACTTTCTTTATTCCACTAAAAATGACTCATACTTATGTGTTCAACTGGAATGATTCTGCATCTGCAACTCCCTCTTACATGTGGAATGGCAGACCGGAAGTATTTAATTTTCTTGATATTACTTATGGTGATAAAAATATTTACAGTACAGTAACCGATTTGCTTAAATGGGATCAGGCATTGTATGATACAAAGTTTTTTAAACAATCAACTCTTGATTCGGCTTTTCAACCCTATAGCTTTGAAAAACCGGGAATTCATAATTATGGTCTTGGTTGGAGGATGTACACACTGCCATCCAATAAAAAAATTCTTTATCACAATGGATGGTGGCATGGAAGCAATGCTACTTTTTACAGAGCCGTTTCCGATTCAGTAACGATTATCATTATCGGAAATAAATTTAACCGGAACATCTATCGTGTAAAACCGTTAATTGAGGCAATTACTGATTTGCGGTTTGCTTATATTGATGAAGAATAGTAATGTATCATGTTTTGTTCTTTCATCTTATCCGTTACTATTTATTCCGGGAACGAATGCTTTCTGTTTGGTAAAAGATTTTCTTTACTCCATTCAATTTTTTGAACAAACTCCAGTCTGCGTACTTTACAATCACTGATTAAACAATGTTTACAACTAGATGCAATACACGGATCGGTATGTATAAAAAATTCAATGCTGCCTTTTTTAAAATTTGAGTTTAAAACTTTATCCATATTGGTTATTTCTTCATGCACCTGTTCAAGAGAAAAATAATAAGGTAAGGTAACATGACAATCAACATGATAAAAATTTCCATATCGTTGAACCCTGAGATTATGCACATCAATCCAGAAAGGATGACGGTTATCTTTTAAGATAACTACCAATTCATCAACGATGCTCATATCTACTTCATCCATTAATCCACGTACAGATTTATTCATGAGTTTTAAACCTGTATAAATGATAATGACAGCCGCAATAACCGATGCAATAGGATCAATCCAGGTATAACCTGTAAGTAATATAAGAACGATGGCTGCTATAACTCCAATACTTGTATAACTGTCGCTTAAAATGTGTTTCCCATTTCCTTTTAACGGAAGACTGTTGTATTGTTTTCCTTTTTGTACAAGAAAAAACCCCAGTATAAAATTGGCCGAACCTGTAGCAGCCGTTAACCATGCACCTGTATTTAATTCATGTACAGGTATTGGGTTTATAAAGAAAAAAACAGCCTGTATAATAATTCCAAACCCGGCAATTAAAATCATGGCACCTTCAAACCCAATTGAAAAAAATTCAATCTTACCATGCCCGTAAGGATGTTCAGCATCTCTTGGTTTGTTTGATAAGTAAATGCTATACCAAGCAAATGCA
This sequence comes from Lacibacter sp., assembly GCA_036758725.1. Taxonomy (GTDB): domain Bacteria; phylum Bacteroidota; class Bacteroidia; order Chitinophagales; family Chitinophagaceae; genus Lacibacter. The sequence goes on along the minus strand of DAIOWB010000115.1, from coordinate 453 downwards.
GATGCCACCACATTGATAATGGACTCTAAAGAATCAGAAAGAATAACCAGGGAGTGTGTAATAAAATATGTTATAAACTTTACTGCACAGATAAGGACACTGATAATAAATGACAATCTTATAAATGAAAGTTCCTTTCTGTTCAAAATGAAGATCAGTTTATGCAGGCGAATATATCTACTCTTTTTATTTAAAATATAAAATACTGATTAAAATCAGTTTGCCATTTATCAGTTTAAAAAGTAATTCATATAAAATGCAGCCTCTGAAATAAATAATTTGTCTTTTGAAAGACATTTATTGTTACATTGCTCAGACCAAATTTATAATGATTATGAGACAAATTAAACGCTTGCTTATGGCATGGCTATGTATTATTATAAGCATACACGCCATTGCCCAGGAACAAACTGTTTCCGGTGTTATCCGTGATGCAGCCGACAATTCCCCTCT
>DAIOWB010000114.1:0-8285 GCA_036758725.1 Lacibacter sp. | reverse complement strand
AAGATGCTATCAGCAATGAAGGAATGGGAAAAGATTCTGTTACTGATATTTTAGCGGTGAGTTTTTCAAGTCCTGATTATGTAGGCCATTCATTTGGCCCCAATTCAATTGAAACAGAAGATACTTATCTGAGGCTGGATAAAGATCTGGCAGAGCTTTTTGATTTTCTGGATAAAACGGTTGGGAAAAATCAATACCTCTGTTTTCTTACAGCAGATCATGGCGTGGCACCCATTCCGGGGTTTGCAAATGAAAATAAAATTCCGGCTGGTGTTTTAGATGATAATAAAATGATTGATGATCTCAATACATTATTACTAAAAAAATACGGGGCTGCAAATATTGTATCAGGTTCATATAATTATCAGGTTAGTTTAAACCATGATTTAATTGATAGTGCAAAACTCAACAGAAGCGGAATTGTTGATGATATTATTCGTTATGTAAGTAAGATAAAAGGAGTAGACAGGGCTTTTGATATTCAACATTTAACTGAGCAAACATTACCTTCTGTAATAAAAAACCGAATTACAAATGGATGGCATCCAAAACGCAGTGGTGATGTTCAGATATTATTAGCACCGGGTTGGATTGATGGGCTTAATACAGGTACAACTCATGGTTTATGGAATCCATACGACAGTCATATTCCACTCATCTGGTATGGTTGGAATATTAAACAAGGAAAAACTGTTGAGGAAGTATATATGACCGACATTGCTGCAACACTGGCAGCTTTATTAAAAATTCAAATGCCTAATGGATGTGTAGGAAAACCAATCCTTTCTATTTTTCAATAAAGAGAATTTGTTGATTGAAAAGTAAAGGTATTTGTGCAAAATGAAATGAAGAAAAGATTTGTTGAATATTATATTTGATATGAAGATTTTGCAGATAAGAGCCTTGTGGCATTAATATTGGCATTATAGTCCATTCCATAAATAGCCCCTTCAAAAGGGGCTTATCTGTCAAATTGGCTAAAGAAAAAAAACCATGAAAGAGAAGAATTTATTTTTAAGACCATCAGATGACGACGTTGATTTTTTACCCATTATTCCCCTCAATGAAGGAGATGGTGACGATGACGAAGTATTGGTAATTCCTGATGAGTTACCCATTCTGCCATTAAGAAATACAGTTTTGTTTCCTGGTGTTGTATTGCCCATAACTGTGGGAAGAGATAAAAGTATACAGGCAGTGAATGAAGCCTATAAATTAAATAAACTGGTTGGTGTAGTTGCACAAAAAGACAGCAATGTTGAAGATCCTGCTGTTACCGATCTTGAAGTAATTGGAACCATTGCAAAAGTGGTAAAGCTCATTAAAATGCCCGATGGTGGCACAACTGTGATCATCCAGGGTAAAAGACGTTTTAAAATTAAAGCTATCACTTCTGAGGATCCGTTCTTTAAAGCTCAGATAGAAGAATTGAAAGAAGAACTGATAACAAAAGATGATGATTTTAATGCATTAGCCGGTTCAATTAAAGATCTGGCATCACACATCATTCAGCTTTCACCAAATATTCCAAGCGAAGCATCTATCATTCTAAAGAACATTGAGAACCCTTCTTTTCTTATTCATTTTGTAAGTAATAACCTCAATAGTGAAATTAAAGAAAAACAACGCCTGCTTGAAACTGAAAATATTAAAGAACGGGCAGAATTGTTACTAACGTTGTTACAAAAAGAATTGCAGTATACAGAACTGAAAAATAAAGTAACCAATAAAACACGTACAGAGTTAGATAAACAACAACGGGATTATTTTCTTCATCAGCAATTAAAAAGCATTAAGGAAGAATTAGGTGGTGATGCCAACGACCTGGAAATCCAGGAAATGAAGAAAAAAGCAGAAACTAAAAAGTGGAACAATACTGCTAAAGAACTGTTTAAAAAAGGAATTGAAAAACTGGAGCGGATGCATCCCTCAACTCCCGATTATTCAGTGGTATACAATCATCTTGATTTAATGCTTGATTTACCATGGGAAGAATTCACTATTGACCAGTATGATTTAAAAAAAGCAAAGAAAGTTTTAGATCATGATCATTATGGTATACATAAAGTAAAAGAGCGGATTCTGGAATACCTGGCTGTATTAAAATTAAAAGGGGACATGAAAAGCCCCATCCTCTGTTTATTAGGCCCTCCCGGTATAGGAAAAACATCACTCGGAAAAAGTATTGCATCAGCATTGGGAAGAAAATATGTTCGTATCAGTTTAGGTGGGTTACATGATGAAAGTGAAATCAGAGGTCATCGTAAAACATATATTGGTGCAATGCCGGGAAGAATTTTACAATCTATCAGAAAAGTAAAATCATCAAACCCCGTCATGATTTTAGATGAAATTGATAAACTGGGAACAGACTTTCGTGGAGACCCATCTAGTGCCTTACTTGAATTATTAGATCCGGAGCAAAATCATACATTCTATGATAATTATTTGGAAATGGAATATGATCTCAGCAAAGTATTATTTGTTGCTACTGCAAACAGCCTTTCAACTATTCAACCGGCACTGAGAGACAGGCTTGAAATTATTGAACTGAGTGGATATGCAGTTGAAGAAAAAATTGAGATTGCAAAAAATTACCTGGTGCCAAAGCAAAAAGAAGCACACGGTCTTTTAAAATTGCCATTTAAAATAAGTGAAAATGTTTTAAGAAAGGTAATTGAAGATTATACCCGTGAAAGCGGTGTAAGAGAATTAGACAGGCAGCTTGCGTCTCTTATGCGTTCACAGGCAAAGGAGTTTGCAATGAAAGGGAAATTGAAAGCAACACTTACTGCAAATGATATTGAAAAAATATTAGGTAAACCACGCTATAGCAATGAAATATATAAAACGGCAAACATGCCCGGTGTATCAGTTGGTTTAGCTTGGACTTCAGTAGGTGGCGATATCCTTTTTATTGAAACTAGTCTTGCAGATGGAAAAGGAGAATTGCGTTTAACAGGTAACCTGGGTAATGTTATGAAGGAAAGCGCTTCAACAGCATTAAGTTTATTACAGGCAAATGCAAAGAAATTCAACATTAACCCTGAAGACTTTCAAAAGAAAAATATTCATTTACATGTTCCGGAAGGTGCAGTACCTAAAGATGGGCCAAGTGCCGGTATAACCATGCTCGCATCTATCTGCAGCGCATTCACTGGTCGAAGGGTAAAACCTTTTCTTGCAATGACGGGTGAAATTACATTACGTGGACAAGTATTGCCTGTTGGAGGAATAAAAGAAAAAATTCTGGCAGCAAAACGAGCAGGAATTAAAGAAGTGATCATGTGCTGGCAAAATGAAAAAGATGTACAGGAAATCAATTCATCTTTTATTAAAGGCATGAAATTTCATTATGTTAAAACCATGCAACAAGTTATAGATTTGGCTCTGGTATAATTAAAAAAAACTGTTTAAATACATTAATTACCGCTTATAAAAAGGGATGTATTAAAATTAGTTTAATATAAAATTGGCCGTATCTTACTCTTATAAAAGAACCATTTGTTGGTTGTTTTAAGGGTTAAAAAATTTCCCCCATTTCAATGGGGGAATTTTTTTGCCAAAAGCAATGAAAGAACAGAAAGCAGATTTACTTAATTTACATTCAATCACAAAGAGAACAAATGCTTCGAATTGTTATTTTAGTCTGCTTATTGCTTTTTTTAATCAACTCGTTTTCACAAACATTAGGAGGAAGGTCTGCTTATAATTTTTTGCGTTTTCCGGCATCAGCACAATTAGCAGCTCTTGGAGGAATTAATATTACCAATCAATCCAATGATCTATCGCTTGCATTTCAAAATCCCGCTCAGCTCGATTCTTTCATGAGCACACAAATGGTTGCTAATTTTAATTCGTTATATGCCGGTGTAAAAAATGTGCATTGGATGCTGGCATACAGGCATCCTGGTTTAAAAACAAATTTTGCAGCTTCTGTTTTTTATTTTGATTATGGCAATACTGTACAAACCGATGCTTCGGGCAATGTGCTTGGAAATTATAAACCGAACGATTATGTTTTACAAATTACAGCCAGTCGTGAATATCTTGAGAAATGGAAATATGGAATAGCTCTCAAGTTTTTGGGAAGTAATTATGGCATTTATCGTTCAAGTGCTTTTGCGGCAGATGTAGGAATATTATTCAGAGATACATCAAATCTTTTACAGGCGAGTGTTGTTGCAATAAACATGGGCTCACAATTAAAACGTTATAATCCGTCAGAACCGGAAGAGTTGCCCTTTGATTTGCAAATAGGCATTTCTAAACGGCTAACTAAAGCGCCTATTCAGTTTTCATTTACTGCACATCATCTTCATCGCTTTAATAATTTTTATAACGATACACTCTTTAATAATGATAACGGCATTTCAAATGACAGTAAAAAATTTACGATAGATAAACTATTCAGGCATTTTGTTTTTTCAACACAAATTATTATTGGTAAAAGGGTTGAATTAACTGCAGGTTATAATTATTTAAGAGGAAAAGAATTAAGCATTAATAATTCAGCAAATGGTTTAACCGGTTTTTCTTTAGGTGTAGGTATGTTGTTACCCAAGCTGCAACTACGTTATGCAAGAACTTATTTTCAAAATAATATAGCTTATAATCAGTTGGGTTTAAATATACCTCTCAACAAATATTTTGGTTTGGGTGATTGGGGCGAAAAGATTGGGTGGTAGGTTAAGTAAGATGTATGATTTAAGATGTATGATTTAAGATGTATGATTTATGAAGTAAGATGTATGAAGTAAGGTGAATGATGTAAGAAGTAAGATGTAAGAAGTTTGATGTAAGATGTAAGATGTATGAAGTAAGATATAAGAATTAAGAAATAAGATGTAAGAAGTATACTTAAAGTGATTGTAAAATAAACCACAAACTAAAAACTAAATACTATAAACTACTAAACTAACCCTCTGCATCACTTTTAATCTTAGCACCAAACAACAACTCAACAAGAATATTATAAATAAAATGTGCAATCATTGGTAAAAGCAGTCCACCACTCAACCAAACAAGGAACTGAAATCCAATAGCAAATGGAATGATTTGTATAATCGCCTTTTCGCCTTGTGTACCATGGCCAAATGCAAAAACAATAGCGCTAAGTAATGCAGCAACAATCCAGATGTTGTTTACATACGATGAAATCATTTGAAATAAAACTCCACGGTAAATAAATTCTTCACAAAAAGCTGCAACAACACAGGCTAATACCCAAACAATACGTTCCAGTGCGGTATCTGGTAAAATATGATGAAGTGTGCTTTCATCTTTTGTTTTTGAAAACTTCTGAGATATCCAGGCAAGAGATAATGCAACAACTACAAGGGCAACAGCAGCAGTAATTGAAACAAGCGTAATTTTTCCTTTAAAAGAAATGGTTAATTCATCACCCTTTGCTGCAAAAAAAGCCAGTACACAAATAACAAACTGCATAACCATTGATTGCAGGTAAACCGGGATTTTTGCAATTTGCATTCCTTCCAGTTCACTTTCCATCTTCTTAATGTTTTTATAACTGAGTGCAGTTAAAAAAGGAAGACCAGCCGCAACAAGTATCATAAAGAGTAAACTCATATTTTTATTACTGCTTTGAGCGAATTATTAATTCTTCGTGAATTTTTAATACTTGTGGTAAAATCATTTCCTGTTCATCATTGTAAATCACAAAATTGCTGAGGCGGTTTTTAATTGATTCGTCTATCTGATTCATCATTCTTTTTTTTACTTCTTCTGCAGTAACTGAATCCCTTTCCATCACTCTTTTTATACGTAAAGTTTCAGGTGCAGTAATTGCAATAATGTAATCTAAACCTTCAGCAGCGCCGCTTTCAAACAAAAGTGCAGCTTCTTTTATTACATACGGAGATGTTTGCCTGCCAAACCAGTCATCCGCATCAGCTATTGTAACCGGATGTACAAGACTGTTTAGTAATTCAAGTTTTGCTTTATCATTAAATACAATAGATGCAAGATGTGTGCGGTTCAGTTTACCATCAATATAAACAGCTTCTCCAAAATGAAAAATGAGCTGTTGTTTTAACAGCTCATTTGTTTGCATTAATTTTTTTGCTGAATCATCAGCATAATAAACCGGAATACCCAGCACAGCAAATACTTTAGCTATAGTACTTTTTCCGCTTCCAATACCACCTGTTAATCCTACTTTCAGCATATGTTTTAAAGCTAAAAGCTATTAGCTAAAGCCAGCAGCTTTTTATTTTTTTGCTTCTACAGCAGGTTTGTTCAACTGTGTTGTCCAATCCATGCTAATAGAACTTCTTTCAATTTTAATATAACTGCCGGGGTTAATTTCAAGCGACAAAGTATTGTCATCATTTACTTTGTTTACAATGCCATGAATGCCGGCAATGGTTACTACTTTATCACCTTTTTGCAAATCATCAATAAATTTCTTTTGATCTTTTGCTTTTTTTGCCTGTGGGCGTATCATAAAAAACCAGAATACAACAATCATTAATGCTAAAAAGATTAATTGAAATGAGCCGGCTCCTGATTTTGGATCTGAAGCTAAAAGAATAAATAAATTCATGTTTTATTGTTTATTTGAAATGATCAGGTTCAATATTTTAAATTGAAATCCTGTTGTTTTATTTTTTTGCTAATACTTCACCTTCAAACAAAAGATTCACCGTTTGTTCTTTTGTATTACATATTACAGTTAAATTTTTTGAAGCTTTACCAACACGGCCAGCGCTGTTAAATTCGCCGGTAATGACTCCTTCCTTGCCAGGAGCAATTGGTTCTTCAGGTTTTGATGGAACAGTACAACCACAACTTGCCTGTACGTTTGAAATAATTAACGGTTTGTTGCCAGTGTTTTTAAAATGGAAACTGATCATTACTTTTTCTCCATCTGTCACTTTTCCAAAATTCTGAACAGAATCCAGCCATTGAACTGTTGTCCAGTTGGTTGAATCGTTCAAGATCGCCGCCTGTTCTTTTGCCTGTGCTTCAGGATCAACGGGTTCTTTTGGATTTTTAGTCACATTTTTACAGGCACTGATTAATGCAATTGATAACAAAATGAACAATATCCGTTTCATGTTTTTCTGGCGTTTTTTGTTTGTGAAATGCAAATGTAATGCAAAGCTTTTTTATGATTTTTTAAAAGAAATTTTGTGCAATTTATTTTCGGCCAGTAAATCTTTATGAATACTATCGAGTATGCCATTTACAAAATGCCCGCTTTGGGGAGTGCTGTAATCTTTTGCCAGTTCAATATATTCGTTAATAGTTACTTTAGTTGGGATGGTTTCAAAATAAAGGAATTCACAAATACCCATCCGCATTAATATCATATCTATTACAGCTGTACGTTCCGGATCCCAGTTTTGAAGTTTACTTTTAATATACTCATTACAAACGTCTTCTTTTTCAATAACACTGATTAAAAGATCTTTAGCAAATTTTAGTTTTTCTGTACTTACAAATTGGCGAAAGTTGTTGGTATTTGGTTTTTGTAAAAAGTTGAGTAATAATAAATTCATCATTTCACAATCATCTTCCCAATGAACAAAATATTCTTCCAGGTAGGCTACAAAATCATCATTGGGGAGCATCAGATCAGTAAATATAAATTCAAGAATTTCTTTCTCATCTTTTTTGTCTCTGCCGGGTAAACTAATGTATTTTTTATAAAAATCAGTTTCACATAATTCTAAATATAATTTTCTAATCCAGTCCTGGTCACTCTTTAACTCAATTTTAAACGTTTTAATGGCTTCATTATACGTGGGGTGTTCCAGTATTTGCCAAAGCAGTAAGTTGCCTGCAATTTTGGTATTAACAACTAAATCCTGTTGAGTTGGTAAATGCTTTGAGGCTTTTTGCCTTGCGTCAAATTCGGAATAACGGGCAATTTCTGTAAGGTTGTAGATTAAAAAAACAAACAATTGAAGGCTTTGTTCAAGATGCTTATCAAGCGTTTTAATGGCATCTTCTTTCTTCATTTTGCCTTCTGCTGTATAACCAGCATACAATGTTTGCATTACCTTAACCCGTATATTTCTTCTGCTGATCATTTCTGAAAGAACTTTTTTTTAAGAAGCGGCAAAGATAAGAATTGCTTTGCCTTAATTTTGGTATTTTTATTGCCTATTTGACTAAAATTACTTTTTCAGAAAAAAATATTTTTTTTATTCGTATCAATTTAAAATCTGTTTTCAATATGTTTATGAATAAACTGCTCAGTTTGCTTGCTTTATTATGTTGTTCTTTTTTCTTGATCCAATGTTCAACAAGTAATAAGC
>DAIOWB010000113.1:3984-8296 GCA_036758725.1 Lacibacter sp. | reverse complement strand
AGGTGTCGGAGCTGAAAAAAAAGGTAGGTCAACGGGTAGAACAACTCACCAACGGCATGCAAAAACCAACAACCAGAAATGAATTGAAAGATTTTGACTGGGAAGTTTGGTGATTATTAGTTTGTATTTTTGAAATCATAAAACAGCTGCATTTAAAAATGGATAAAACGGTTTTTAAAGCCTATAAAATGGGCTATGAAGGGAATATTGATTTTCAGTATTGGTTCAATAAATCAAATAATGAAAAACTAAAAGCTGCTGCAGTTATGATTGCAGTTGCTTTTAATGAACCTGATTTTTTAATGAAAAAAGTTGACCGAACAGTTTATTCAAGCAGAAAGCAAAAACTTTAAATGAATATTTTCAATCAGGACTTTCAGGACTTCATACATTCTCTAAATAAACACTTAGTAGAATATATTCTTGTGGGCGGTTATGCAGTTATACTGAGAGGGTATAGTAGGTCAACCGGCGATATGGATATTTGGATAAATAAAACAGATTCAAACTTTAATAAATTAAAAACTGCACTTGCTGAATTCGGACTTCCGGAAGAAGCTGTTCCAAAAGAAAAGTTTTTTTCTGAACAATACGATGTGTTTTCAATTGGTTTACCACCAAGTGCAATTGAATTGATGACAGCAGTAAAAGGAGTTGACTTTTCTGATGCTTTTCAATCATCAACCGTTGAACAGATTGATGATATTCAGATACGGGTAATCCATTTAAAGGATCTTATACAGGCAAAAAAAGCAGCAGGTCGTCACAAAGATTTAAACGATATTGAAAATCTCCCATCTATTGAAGAATAATTATTTCACCTTCACATGCCCCCAGTTTTCACCGGTTTTAATGCGGTGAATCTGCATATCACTCACTTTATATTTTAATCCTAATTCTTTTAAGGTTTTACCTTTTTGAAGTGCCAGTTTAATTTTCCGCACTTTTTCAATATCCAGTTGCGGGCCTTTTACCGGATGTAACCTTCGTTTATTAGCTATGATATATTTAGGGCTCTGTACACTGTGCTTATATTGTTCTTCAACGGTAACCCATTTAAGGTTTGTTGCATCCAGGTTCTTTCTGTTGAAATCTTTAAAGATTACTTTTTTATGCAGGGGTGATTTTTGTTTGCAGAAATGCATAGCAACCAGCTTGTGAAAAAATATAAATTCATACCGTTTCTTTTTCCTTGCCTGAACGGTGAAACGAAGTATCTTATAACCTTCCTGCAAACTGCCTTTTAAAATGTTGCCGTCTTTTAGCAGCGAAGTATTAAAACTTGCCACCCTTCCTTTATTGCTTACTGCATATCTTTTTTGTAATGAATTGGGGAAGTCGGCTTCTTTCCAACGTTCGCCTTCCAGTTTCTTAATCATAATATCAGCTTTTTGTTAATAAAAGTTGAGGTGTAAATCAAAAAAGCAGCTATTATCAAAGGAGTTTAAAGTTAATCTTTTTTATGCTTAATATCATTGGTCTTTTTGTATCTTCAAACCCTTCAAAAAATACATACCATGTTCACATTTGCTTTATTCAATCTTAAAGGGGGCGTTGGCAAAACAGCCAGTTGCGTAAACTTCGCTTATCTCGCCGCAAAAGACGGTTACAAAACCTTGATTTGGGATATAGATCCTCAGGGAGCTACTTCATTTTATTATAAAGTAAAACCAAAGCAAAAAGTGATTATGCTTGATGTGGTAGGGAAAGATGCTTTGCTGGCAGATAGTATTATGGAAACAGAATATGAAAACCTGGATATCATACCGGCCGATGTTACAGCTAAGGCACATGATGTAATGATTGATGAAATGCAGGCATCAAAAAAAAGACTTTCAGTAATTTTAAAGCAATTGAAGAATGAATATGATTTTGTGTTTATTGATTGTCCGCCGGGATTAAGTTCTTTAGCAGAAAATATTTTCAACGCATCTGATATTGTATTAATGCCCATTATTCCAACTACCTTATCTGTACGTACGTATCACATGGTAAAAGATTTTTTTAAAGAAAAAAGTATTGATATAAAAAAGATGACCTGCTTTTTTACCATGACCGATTTACGACGCAACATGCATAATGAAGTAATGGAAGAATTGTATAAAGACAAACGATTTTTTGCAAACTATATTCCTTATTTAAGTGATGTAGAAAAAATGGGAGTTCACAAAGCACCATTGGAAGAATTTGCAAAAAGCAGTTATGCGGCACAGTGTTACAGAGAACTATGGGAAGAAATAAAAGAAGGTGTGCTGTAACATAATTTTCCTCTCAAAATTTGCTGTTCAGTAGAATTACGGTGCTTGAAGTACTTCCACTGAATTTTTAAAAAAACCTTACGAAGTATTGTATGAATCAAAACTTGTATTTAGATTTGTATTGTCCTTTATAAACGAAAAACTTAAATCCAATTCAAAATGAAAAAACCATTGCGTTTCTTCTCGTTCGTATTTTTCCTTTTCGCCATTTATTTAAATGTTTTTTACAAGGAAGATTCTTTCCTTGCCCGTGTAGTTGCTGGTAAAGCCGAAGTTGCCAAGCAAACAACTGCACAGTCTAAAGAAGCAAAGCCTTTAGAAAATGAAATGGCAGAAGTAAAGAACAAGTAATCAATTATTACATATCGTTTTAGCATATCAAGTGCGGCAGTCCGTACCCTATACTTTTTTTTGCTGCCGGTGTTGAATTTTTCTCATAATGTAAGTTTTGCGGAGGTGGTTTCTACCACCTCCTGTACTTGTTTGTAAAAAAATCATCCATCATTTGGGGATGGCAGCGCAGGAACTTATCTTAGCAACATGGCTGATAAAAAAGTTTTTCTTATTGATGCGCTTGCTCTCATCTTTCGTGCATACTATGCATTGATCCGTAATCCTCGTATTACATCTAAAGGCAGAAATACAAATGCCCAGTTTGGATTTACAAATGCATTGGTTGAATTAATCAATAATCAAAAACCATCTCACATGGCTGTGTGTTTTGATACGCATGCGCCAACTGAACGTCATACAGATTTTGCAGATTACAAAGCCAACAGACAGGAAGCACCTGAAGATTTACTGGCTGCATTACCCGACATTAAAAGAATTATCAAGGGCTTCAACATTCCTGTAATTGAAAAAGATGGATTTGAAGCAGATGATATTATTGGTACACTAAGCATACAGGCTGCCAACGCAGGTTATGAAGTATACATGGTTACACCCGATAAAGATTACGGACAATTAGTAACTGATAAAATAAAAATTTACAAACCCGGTTACCAGGGTGGTGATGTTGAAATTATGGGGCCTTCAGAAGTTTGTACAAAATGGAATATTAAAGAAGTTAGCCAGGTAATAGATATTTTAGGTATGATGGGTGATGCAGTTGATAATATTCCAGGTATACCGGGTGTAGGTGAAAAAACTGCTGCCAAATTATTAGCTGAATATGGAACATTAGAAAATGTTTTAGAAAATGCTGATAAGATTAAAGGTGCAATGGGAGTAAAAGTACAGAACGGAAAAGAGCTGGCTATTATGAGTAAAAAACTGGCTACCATCATTACCAATGTACCTGTTGAATTTCATGAAGAAGATTTCAGATTAAAAGACTGGAACAAAGATGAATTAAAAAATGTATTTGCTGAGCTTGAATTTAAATCAATAGGCAAACGGATTTTAGGTGATGATTTTAATGTGTTTAATACAGCACCGGTTGGTGTACAAACCGATTTGTTTGGAAACGCTGTTGAAAGTAAAAAAACTGAAGTAAAAAATAAAAAGACAGAAACAGAAATAGTTGAAATAACAAGTACAGATGAGGCTAGTTCACTTTCTGAAGAAGACATAAACGAAGAAGTGCCAATCTCCGTTGAAAAAAATATTAATAACACTCCACATGAATATGTTGCTCTTACTACAGAACAAGAAATAAAAAAACTGGTTGATGAATTAAAACAACAAAAAGAAATCTGCTTTGATACCGAGACAACAGGTTTAGATGCCAATGATTGCGAACTGGTAGGCCTGAGTTTTTCTTATCAGCCACATAAAGGATTTTATATTCCTTGTCCTGAAGATCAATCAAAAACAAAAACCATACTCAGTTTATTTAAATCGTTGTTTAATGATGAAACTATAACATGGGTTGGACAAAATATAAAATACGATTTGCTTGTTTTGAAATGGTATGATGTGGAATTAAAAGGAAATTTATTTGATACCATGCTGGCTCATTATGTGATTGAACCGGAAGGAAAACACAGCATGGATTTATTAAGTGAACAATTACTTAATTACGAACCGGTGCATATTGAAGAACTCATAGG
>DAIOWB010000113.1:2457-3884 GCA_036758725.1 Lacibacter sp. | reverse complement strand
TTTGAAGGAGTAAAAGTGGATGTTGATTTTTTAAATGTTTATTCAAAGCAACTGGAGAAAGATGCAAAGGAAGCAGAAGAAAGGGTTTACAGTTCAACAGGGTTAAAATTTAATCTGGCTTCGCCTAAACAATTAGGTGAAGTTTTGTTTGATCATTTAAAGCTTGATCCGAAAGCTAAAAAAACAAAAACCGGTCAGTACGCAACAGGGGAAGATGTATTATTGAAACTTGCACATACAAGCCCGGTTGTAGATGATATACTTGCATTTCGTGAATTAACAAAACTGAAATCAACTTATGTTGATTCATTGCCACTACTTATAAACCGGAAAACAGGAAGAGTTCATACAACTTACGGACAAGCCATAGCAGTAACCGGACGTTTATCAAGTAACAACCCCAATCTTCAGAATATACCTGTACGTACAGAAAGAGGAAGAGAAATACGAAAAGCTTTTATTGCCCGTGATGATGAACATGAATTATTAAGTGCAGATTATTCACAAATTGAATTACGCATTGTTGCTGCAATCAGCGGCGACCCTGCCATGTGTGAAGCTTTTATTCAAGGGAAGGATATTCATAATGCAACAGCAGCTAAAGTTTATAAAGTAGATGAGAAAGATGTTACCAAAGAAATGCGTTACAAAGCAAAGAGTGTAAACTTTGGAATTATTTACGGACAAGGTGCTTTTGGTTTGGCCGATAACCTGGGCATCAGCAGGGCAGAAGCAAAAGAAATTATTGATAATTACAAGCGGGAATTTGCTGGTATTCAAAAATACATGGATGATACCATCAACTTTGCAAGAGAGCATGGTTATGTACAAACATTGATGGGAAGAAAACGCTGGCTTAGAGATATTAATTCTTCCAACTTTACAGTGCGTGGTTTTGCTGAGCGAAATGCCATTAACTCACCCATACAGGGAACAGCAGCTGATATGATTAAACTGGCCATGATCAAAACCAGTGAAGCATTTCAAAAAAATCAATTCAAAAGTAAAATGATAATGCAGGTGCATGATGAATTGGTTTTTGATGTACTGAAGGAAGAAACAGTTGCTGTAAAAAAAGTAATTCTTGAATGTATGGAATCTGCAATGATCTTACCTAACAATGTTCCTGTTGTTGCAGAAGCTGGTACCGGAACAAATTGGCTGGATGCACATTAAACGAATTTATATTCATTGAAAAGTTTAGCTGAACAGATACTTCATTTCCTGTTTACCATTGATTTAAACATCAATCTTCCTCGTAATGTTGAAGTGATGGATGTTTATAAAGATGAAGAAGTACAAACAACATGTCAAAAGTTTTATTCAAAGTATTATAACGATCATCAGCCAAGAACACTTATGTTAGGAATCAATCCCGGTCGTTATGGTGGTGGTATAACCGGTATTCCATTTACTGATCCCATCAA
>DAIOWB010000113.1:0-2357 GCA_036758725.1 Lacibacter sp. | reverse complement strand
ATCCCGGTCGTTATGGTGGTGGTATAACCGGTATTCCATTTACTGATCCCATCAATCTCGAAAAATTCTGCAATATTCAAAACAACTGGAAAAAGCAACAGGAGTTATCTTCTTTATTTATTTATGAAATGATAGAGGCATATGGTGGCCCAGAATTATTTTATCAGCAATTTTATATTTCTGCAGTCAGTCCACTTGGATTTGTAAAAGAAGGAAAGAATTTAAATTACTATGATGATAAGTTATTGCTTAAGCGTATTGAACCTCTTATTATTAAATGGTTGCAACAACAAATTCAGTTTGGCTTAAACACAACTATTTGTTTCTGTATAGGAGAGGGTGAGAATTTTAAATATTTGAACAAATTAAATGATCAGCATCAGTTCTTTCAGCAAATAAAATCATTGCCTCATCCAAGGTTTATTATGCAATACAGGTTAAAGAAAAAACAGGAATATATTCAGTTGTATAAAAACAGCTTATCTGTTTCTAACCTTTAACTTTGCGGCATGCAACCCACTTTGATTTATTGTTATGATGCTTACTGCGGTTGGTGCTACGGTTTTAGCCCGGTAATTAAAAAAATTGCAAACGAGTATAAAGAAAAATTTCATACCGAAGTATTGAGCGGCGGTATGGTATTGCCCGAACAACCAGTACACATAAAAGCAACGGCAGATTATATTAAAGAAGCTTATAAACAGGTAGAGGAATTAACCGGTATTCAATTTGGAGCAGATTATTTATGGCATATTAATAATCCCGATGAGAGCGATTGGTTTCCATCTTCTGAAAAGCCTGCCATTGCGTTAAGTATTATTAAAGAATTATTTCCGGAAAAGCAGGTTGACTTTATTGCAGAAATGCAGTACAGTTTATATTTTGAAGGAAGAGATTTAACAGATGATGAAGCTTACAGGCATTTATTAGAAAAATATGCAGTTGACCCGGATGAGTTTTACAGGAAACTAAAAAGTGATGAATATAAAGAACATGCTTATTATGAATTTCAATTGTGCAAGCAGTTACAGGTAACCGGTTTCCCACAGGTACTCATGCAAATAACCGATACGAAATTTCATCTGCTGGCAAGAGGATACACAGATTATGAAACACTGAGCAAACGAATTGATCTGGTATTAACTGAAATAGAAAACAATTCATTTAATTAATTACTGATGATACTAACTGTTACATTGAATCCTTGTATTGATAAAAGTTCTACTGTTGAAAAAATAAAACCCGAAAGTAAATTACGTTGCACAGAAGTTGTGAATGAACCCGGTGGCGGAGGAATTAATGTAAGCAAAGCATTAAAAAAACTGGAAGCACCTTCTGTTGCATTATTCCCTGCAGGTGGACATAACGGAAACATGCTTTGTTCATTATTGAAAGAAGAAGGAATTCTTTTTCATGCTGTTGATACAAAAGTAGAAACAAGGGAAAACTGGATTGTGCTTGAAAACTCAACGGTTAACCAATATCGTTTTACATTTCCCGGAAGAGAAGTGCTTGAAGAAACCATTAAAACATTGGTTGATCAGATAAGAAGTTTTACTCCTACATATGTAATTGCAAGCGGAAGTTTACCGCCCGGTCTACCCGATTATTTTTATGGATTGATTGTTAAGAATGCAGCTGCAGTTGGGGCTAAATGTATTGTTGATACAAGTGGCCCTGCATTACAGGCATTAAAAGGTAAGCATGCGTACATGATTAAACCTAACATCGGAGAGTTATGTAAAATGCTGAATGTTGAATGGCTTGATAAAGCAGAGGTGCCCGATGCAGCGCAACAGGCAATTATGGATGGCTTTGCCGAATTGATTGCAGTGAGTATGGGAGCAGAAGGTGCATGGATTGTAAGCAAAGATGAGCGCTATTTTGCAACTGCACCTAAAGTTGAAAAACGCAGTACAGTAGGTGCAGGTGATAGTATGGTAGCAGGTATGACTTATATGCTGCAGCAAAATAAATCGTTGAAAGAAATTATCTCATTTGGTGTTGCATGCGGAAGTGCAGCTACAATGAATGAAGGTACCCAGTTGTTTAAGAAGGAAGATGCTGAGCATTTATATCAAATCATCACTCATCAATAATAAAGAGAAAATAAACTTTGCCAAAGTTTTATGAACCAGATTGTTTTTATGAACCTGTAAAAACTTTGGCAAAGTTGTGTAAGCATTAATTTCCATCTTTCCAATCCGGCAACCTGCCCGGTGTATAAGGAGCCCCGTTTTTTTCAAGCATTTCTTCCAATCGTTTTATTTCTTCACCTACAGCTTTTAATTCATTATAAACCGGTGTAAATTGTTTTGCTGCAATACTATAAGAATTGAGTTGTGTTTGTGTAGGAG
>DAIOWB010000112.1:0-8305 GCA_036758725.1 Lacibacter sp. | reverse complement strand
CCATTGCTTCATGATAGGCTTTTTTACCAAGAGCAATTAATTCAGCTGCTCTGTAAAATTCATAAGTGGCAGAGCTTTTTCTTGGAATTTCAATTAACACATCCGGGGGATAGAATTGAATCATTACTTCTGTAAGCCGGTCCTGTGTATAGTTATATGAGGTTTGAAGCAATTCAAAAAGTGAAAAGCTAAGCGCTGTGGCTGATTGTGTGTTTTTATTCATCATTGGTATTGACAATGATTTAAACCAGCCCCATGAATCTGATATGTTTTCTGATTCTTCTTTTTTTGGACTTTCAATATCTGAATAAGTGTGACCATTAAGATTAACTGCCACAATCAGTTCATCTTCTTTTGCAGAAACAAGATTCAAAGGCAGAGGATTTAATACACCACCATCAACCATGTATGTGCCATTTTCCGGCACAGGGGTAAATACACCGGGTATGCCCATGGATGCTCTTAATGCAGAATATAAATTTCCTGAACGGTAATGAACTTCTTTTTTATGAAGAATATCTGTTGCAACAGCTGTAAATGGAATTTTAAACTGTTCAATTGTTTGTTCACCTGTAATTGTTCTCAGAAACGATAGGATTTTTTCTCCTTTTATAAAGCCGTTTTTAGTAATCGTAAAATCAAACAGACTGTAAACTTTTGCTTTGTTGAGGGTTAGTAGCCAATCTTTATATGGTTGCAGAAATCCGGCACAATAAATTCCTCCAACAACAGCACCCATTGAACACCCTGTAATACTGATGATTTCAAAACCTGCTTCTTCAAGCAATTCTATAACACCGATATGTGCTATGCCTCTTGCCCCGCCACTACCTAAAACCAGATGCACTTTCTTTTTTGTCATTTTTTTTGAATCAAAAATCATTGAATGAGTAAAAATACAAAGTCCTTTTCACTGAAACCGAAAGATTAGCTTATTCATTCCATTATCAGCTCTAATTCAATTACTGTTGATTGGTATCTTGTTTTATTCAATCATATTCAAACAGGTTTGAATTTCAGCAACATTTTCAGCCAAGGTATTCAATTAAAAAAAGATGATCATCATCACACTTTCTCATGAACTTCATCAATAAGCGGAGTTACGTGATAAATATCACATCGGTCACTTATATCGCCTATTACATTTGAGTTTTCATTTGCATTAAATACACCTGAAAATAATTATGGACAACTCACATTAATATGTTTAAGGCTTTCAATGGGGTTTGATATAAAAGCCATTTAACTACTTTACTGATATCAGAACCCTGTTAAATTTCCTGCAACACCAAATTAACCATCGTTTCAAATTAACTTTTAAATATGGTTTTAAAGTCAGTCTTTTAAATAGTAAAAATTTCATGTATGAAAAAGCAATTATTAATATCTGCATTTTTATTAATGCTGGTAAACATTACTTCAAACGCACAAAACGGAACAAGATTAATTGGCTTTGATGCCGTAACATCGGGCAGAGGTGGTACTTCCACAGGTTTTTTTGATAATCCATCACTAATGATGAACAATCCTGCCGGGCTTTCATTCCTTAAATCAAACCAGGCCGATCTGAGTTTTTCGCTGATGGCACCAACTGTTCAATTTAAAAACGGATTAAATGATACAGAAGGGAAACAAAATTACTTTCCCCTTGGTTGTTTAAGCTTTGCAAAAAAATATTCTGATAAACTAACCTATGGCTTTGGCATTTTTACTCAAGGTGGAATGGGTGCCGATTTTGATCTCAAACATCAGTTATATGTTGATGGCAGTGGTAATTATATTAAACAACCTTATCACTCAAAATTTGCTGTTATGCAGGGTGGTGGTTCCATAGCATATAAATTATCAAAAGAATTTTCTGTTGGTTTAACTGCCAATCTTGTTTATGGCCAGGTAGAATTTCAAATGCCTATGGCTATGCCCCCTTCAATGATGAAAGGAATTATTCCTGAAAGAAATATGTCATTTGGTGATTTATTTGCTGCAGCCCCTCAAACAGGTGGATTGGGTTACAACGAAGTAGTAGCTTCTGCAAATATGCAAAAACTTACATCATTTGGATTTAATGGGAAACTGGCCTTGGCTTATAAACCAAACGATCAGTTTTCTTTTGGAATAAATTACACTTTACCTGTAAATCTTACTTATAAAAACGGGAAAGCCAAAATGGATATGAGTTACCAGATGAATGATGCAATGGGAAGAGTTATGGCTGGAATTATGCAACAATATCCCGGAACAACGCAAGCAGAAGCTCAGCAAATGGCTATGGGTATGTTTACACAAATGGGAATTGATTTAACAAAAGGAGTAGCAGATGAATATAATGCACAAGCTAAATTTGGTTTGCCACAATCTGTTTCTGCAGGGTTGTTTTTTGCTCCTGTTAAAAAGTTCAGATTGGCATTAGATGCTGAGTGGATTAATTGGGCAAAAGCTTTTAAGCAAATGGATATTTCACTTACCGGCGGTACTAATGATAACATCAGTAAAATGATGGGTACTAGCGGAAGTATTAGCATGGCATTTCCAATGAAATGGAAAAATACAATTGTAATACGTACAGGCGCTGAAGTGGATGTAGCACCCAGTGTAATACTTCGTGGAGGTTATGTTTATGGAAGCAATCCGGTTCCTAATACTACTATTTTCCCTGTGTTTCCTGCAATAGTAGAACATCATGTAACCTTAGGTTGCTCAATAAAAATGTCAAAAGCTCTTGTTTTAAATGCAGCTTATGAACATGCGTTTCAAAATAAACAAACTGCTGCTTCAAAAAGTGAGGTGGCAAATGAATATAATAACAGTGTATCAGGTTTAGCAAATGATATTTTTCATGTTTCATTATCCTGGTTCATTAAATAAATATTAGTAAAATGTAGTAAAAGAATCTTTTGAAATAACATTACATTCATCTGGTTTGTTTTGCGTTCATATAAAAGGACGTTGTTTTTTAAGTAGCAAAAGCTCATTTAAAATACAATGTCTTTTTTTTTATTCATAACTACAAAGATGTAATGCATGGAAAATAAGACTCGGAAATGAGGTAAGCCATTTTACAATGCTTTAATAAATAGAGAAATTGTACGTTAAAACATTTTACTTTTTAATATAAACAAGAGAGCTGTGCCGGAGGGATGTTTTGCAGCAGTTTTCTGCTTCTTTAACTGTTTTAATAAGAAATATGAATAAACAGAATCAGTTTAGCTGAATATATAAAAAAACCTAACTTTAAAACGAAGAATTTCTTTTTCACTCCTAATACTTTGCAGTATGAACAAAAAAAACGGAAGCTTTATTTATTTCCTTCTTGGTATTTATACACTCATGGTAAGCTGGTATTTTAACCATTCGATTTTGTTATTGATACTTCATTATATTTTCTGGCCAATTTATTTAATATACGTACTTCTTACGGGTCAACTTTCTAACGATATGTGGAAGATAATTCCCCAATCTTATTTTAAGTAAACTACTGATGTTTTATTTACAAGTACCGATAGGGTTTAATTGTATGATAAGCGGTTTAATCTCATGATCATTTTGTTGTTCATCAGCAGCATTCGTTTATACTTTTAACTCAATATAATTTACCATTAATTTAATGTTATGCGTAACAGTAATAAACTCCTTAAATTATTTAACAGTATAATCATCCTGGTAGTGTTATTTCATAACAGTGGAACAGCTCAGCTGTTACGCTTACCCAACGGCGATGTAAATTATAAATGTAAAACTTCACGACGTGTAGGTGTTACAGATATTGATATCAGCTGGAACGCCCCCGGAGTAAAAGGAAGAGAAGGGAAAATATGGGGAACCGATATTGCTCCTTATGGTTTTACAGTTTTGGGATTTGGTTCGTATGTTCAATCGCCCTGGAGAGCAGGGGCTGATGAAAGTACTACCATTCACTTTTCAACTGATGTGATGATAAATGGTGTTGAATTACCTGCCGGAAATTATGGTTTTTTTATTGCCTTGTATCCCGATTCCTGCACACTCATATTTAATAGAAATACTTCTGGCTGGGGTAGTTATTTCTATAACAGCAGTTTAGATGAGTTACGGGTATCAACTAAACAACAAAAAGATTTACCTGTAAGTAAAGAGCGTTTAGAGTATGTATTTAATAAACATACAGCACAATCTGTTGAAGTTGCTCTGGAATGGGAAAAGTGGCGCATCCCTTTTACCGTAAGTGTTGATTTGCAAAAAACAACCCTGGCTTCCATACGCAGCCAGATGAGTGGGGCGATGGGTTTTGACCCACCCAGCTTAGAAGCTGCTGCCAGTTGGTGTTTGCAGAATAATATAAACTTTGAAGAAGCATTGAACTGGATTAACTCTGCTGTAGATCCTGCTCTTGGTGGAGTAAAAACATTTAATGCGTTAAATACAAAAGCCGGGCTGCTTGTAAAATTAAACCGGCAGAAGGAAGCTGATGCTTTAATGAAGCTTGCTTTAGAAAATGCAACAGTAAATGAAATGCATAACTATGGCCGTCAACTTCTTGCACAAAACAGATTGAAAGAAGCGATGGAAGTTTTCCTGAAAAATTTCCAGAAGAACAAAGGTGCATGGCCAACCAATGCGGGGTTAATGCGTGGTTACTCAGCTATGGGCGATTTGAAAAAAGCATTGGAACATGCAAGACTGGCTTTAGCACAAGCACCAAATGAAGAAAGTAAAAAAATAATTAGTCAGGCAGTTAAAAAATTAGAAGAAGGGAAGCCACTTTAATAGTATAAAGTTCAGCTTCAGTTTATTTATATCAACCTTATTTTTTAAAAAATTCAATGATTGGTTTTCAACCTTTATTGCAAAATAATCTTATTAAAGCTGAACCATTGCAGCAAATGCATTTTGATGTATTGTACGAGGCTGCTTCTGATCCAAAAATATGGGAGCAACATCCCAATAAAAACAGGTGGCAGTTAGAAGCATTTGAAAATTATTTTTCTGGTGCAATAAAATCTGGCGGTGCCTTTTTAGTTCGTGATGCAACAACAAACGAAGTAATAGGCAGTTCCCGTTACAGTGATTATGATGAGGAAACGAATACTGTTTCAATTGGGTACACTTTTTTTAAACGTAGTTATTGGGGCAGAGGTTTTAATCATGCTTTAAAACAATTAATGCTGGATTATATCTTTCAATATGTAAACAATGTTCGGTTTTATATTGGTGCTGTTAATAAACGGTCTCAAATTTCTATTGAACGTTTGGGTGCAGTAAAAACGGGAGAGGAGGAAACAGCTTACTATGGTGAACCCATAAAACTGGATTACGTTTACACAATTACAAAAGAACAGTGGATTAAAAGGCTTGATTAACTTTTGTCAATTAAAAGGTATTCCTGAATAAATTATTTTTAGAATTTTTTTAATGTTGAGTATTCTATTAGTGTTTACAATTGAAAAAAATAAAAAAAGGTCAGCAATTTTACAGTCCATTAAACTTTGTTCTATATTACCATTTCAAATACTTCTCATATGTTTAAGTACATGCTCTTAAGTTTTGTTTTGCTTTTCATATCAAACCAATTAACTGCACAGGCAAAATCAGATTCTGTAAAATCAGAAATCAACAATTATTTTAAACCTGTTAAATGGCGAAACATCGGCCCGTTCCGTGGTGGCCGTTCCAATTGCGGAACAGGAGTACTGGGAGATCCAACAACTTACTATATGGGAACCACAGGTGGTGGGTTATGGAAAACAGTTGATATGGGAATCAACTGGAATAATATTTCTGATGGCTTTTTTAAAACCGGAAGTGTAGGTGCAGTTGCCGTTGCAGAAAGTGATGTGAATGTTGTTTATACAGGGATGGGCGAACATGCAATACGTGGAGTAATGACACATGGGGGTGATGGCGTTTATAAATCAACTGATGCCGGCAAAACTTGGAAAAACATAGGATTAGAATTAACCCAGCATATTGCAAGAATTGTCATCGATCCAAAAAATCCAAACATTGTTTTAGTAGCAGCACAGGGAGCACTTTACAGTAAGAGTAAAGAACGTGGTATCTATAAATCAACAGATGGTGGTTTAACATGGAAAAATGTATTGTATGTAAACGATCAAACAGGTTGTGCCGAGCTGAGTATGGATATGAACAATCCAAGAGTACTTTATGCAGCTATGTGGGAGCATGGCCGCAAACCCTGGCAGGTAATGAGTGGTGGGCCCGGCAGCGGCTTGTATAAATCAACTGATGGAGGTGAAACATGGAATAAACTACAAAATAGTTTACCAAAAGAAATGGGCAAGATGAGTATAGCTGTTTGCAGAAGTAATTCTGAAAAAGTATACGCACTCATTGAAAGTGATAGTGAAAAAGAAGCCGGTGGTTTATTTGTTAGCAATGATGCAGGGGCTAACTGGAGCCTTGTTACCAATGATCACCGCTTGGTACAAAGAGCCTGGTATTATATTGAACTGTTTACCGATCCCCAGAACGATCAAACCATTTATGTATTGAGTGCACCTGCATTAAGATCAAAAGATGGCGGACGTACCTGGGAAAACTTATACGGTACTCATGGCGATTATCATGATCTCTGGATCAATCCTATCAATAACAAAAACATGATCATCAGTAATGATGGCGGTTCTGCTATCTCTGTAAACTATGGCCGCACATGGAGTTCGCAAAACAATATGCCAACAGCACAATTCTATCGCATCAATGTAGACAATACTTTCCCTTATAAAATTTATGCCGGACAGCAGGATAATACTTCTGTTGCTATTCCACACCGTGTATTGGGCACTGGTGGTATTACAGCCAACGATTGGAAACCATCTGCCGGAGGCGAAAGTGCTTTCCTTGCATTTAACCCTGATGATCCCCGTTATGTAATGGGTGGAAGTTACCAGGGTACCATTGAATTGTTAGATGTAAAAGCAAATGCATCTACACAAATTATGGCAGCACCTATACAATATCTTGGCAGAGATGCAAAAGATATGAAGTACCGTTACAACTGGAATGCACCCATCATTTGCAGCAAATTTGATCCCAACGTTTTCTATCACGGCTCACAATTATTATTGCGTACTTCAGACAGGGGTAAAACATGGAAGGAAGTTTCGCCTGACCTTACCCGTAATGAAAAAAGTAAACAAGGTAAACCCGGTGTTCCTTATACCAATGAAGCAGTGGGAGCAGAAAATTATGGTACGCTTGCTTACGTACAGGAATCACCACATGAAAAGGGAGTGATTTATACAGGAAGTGATGATGGGTATGTATATATCACAAGAGACGATTGTAAAACCTGGCAAAACATTACACCTGCCGGCTTGCAGGAATGTTTAATCAATGCAATAGAAGTTTCGCCTCATGATAAAGCAACTGCTTATATTGCTACTACACGTTACAAGTTTAACGATCATACACCTGCTCTTTACAAAACAACCGATTATGGAAAAACATGGACGAAGATTGATAATGGTATTCCAATGGGTGCTTTTACAAGAGTAATAAGAGAAGATCAGGTACGTAAGGATTTATTGTTTGCAGGTACAGAAACCGGAATTTATATTTCCTATGATGGTGGCAAACAATGGAGCGCCTTTCAACTGAATATGCCAATTACACCCATCACTGATTTGCGCATTCATAACAACGATTTAATTGCATCAACCAGTGGCAGATCTTTTTGGATACTTGATGATCTTACATTACTCCGTCAATATAAAAAAGAAAATACACTGGTATTATTTCAGGCGGAAGATGCAATCCTTGTAAATAGCTATAGTGAGCTGGATGGAAATACTGATGATTTTGATGGTACAAACTCCAGTAGAGGTGTAAACCCTAGTAATGGTATAGTATTGTACTATCAGTTGCCCGAACTGAAATCAAATGATATTGTTACGCTTGTAATAAAAGATGCAGATGGCAATACAGTTCGCACTTTTACCAGCGTTCGTGATAGTTTATACAAACGTTATGATGGTGCACCTGCACCTGATCCTGTGCTGAGCAAAAACAAAAACCTCAACCGTTTTGTTTGGAATCTTCGTACACCTACAATGCCCGGTGTACCTAATGTATATATTGAAAGCAGCTATAGTGGTCATAAAGTACCACCCGGCACTTATAGTTTTATATTAAAAGCAGGATTACAAACAGCTACTATAAATGCATCTTTATTGCCAAATCCTTTGTACAATATAAGTACAGATACTTACAAACAACATCACCAGCTTATGCTGCAAATGGAAAATGAAGTAGCGGTTATGCATAACCTGGTAAACAAACTCAATGCAAAACGGGAACAGTTAGAAGG
>DAIOWB010000111.1:0-8321 GCA_036758725.1 Lacibacter sp. | reverse complement strand
TGACCCGTCCTGAAAAAAGTTGACATTGTTAAAGAATAATCCTGCTATCGGTTGTCAAAGATAGTACGTCCTGAATAAGGTTGACAATCGGGGTGTTTGCTGCGTGTTGGCGAAAAAAAATCGTAGCCCCCATCGCTAAAGATTTTTTTTGTGCGCCGGCTGATTATGTTACTGGCATTTGCACCTCCTTTTTGTTTTTGTAATAGTTCTTCCAGCGTTTAGTTTGTGGCCCTTGCAATGAGTGTACATGATGCGGTATCTGATAATTAATACTGCTGTGCACCCTTCTGTAATTATAAATAGTGATACATCTTGTGATATGCTGCATCGCTTCATTTGCATCGGCATACGTTTCTGCGATCAGCTCTGTTTTTAAAATACCATTCACTCTTTCAGCTATCGCATTTTCATAAGGGTCGCCATTTTGAGTCATACTGATCAGGGCATGATGTTCGGTTAAGAGTTTTACATATTCGTTGCTGCAGTACTGCATACCTCTGTCGCTGTGATGAATAACGATAGCATCAGCTGGTTTTTGATCCAATGCTTTTTGTAAAGCAATAACGGCGCTATCCACTCTCATGTTATCGCTGACATGAAAACCAACGATCTTTCTGCTGTAAGCATCAGTGATCAGATGCAGGTAAGCAAAACGGTCTTTCACGGGAATGTAGGTAATGTCAGCCACCCAGAGTTCATTCGCATGCTGTGGCGTGAAAGCCTTTACCAGGTTGGGATAGCGGTAAAAGAAGTGTTTGGAGTTGGTGGTATTCACTCTTCTTTTTTTATTGCGGACCAATAATTTGTTTTTAGCCAGTAAATGAAAAAAGGCATCTCTTCCCAGGCTGATTTTTTGTTTTTTCAGGAATGGTTGTAACATGATTAAAAGTTTACGGCCACCACATTTTGGTTGCTGGCTGCGGATGTGGAACACCTGTTCAATGATGAGTTTTGTTTGGCCGATGGTGTTAAACTGTAATTGCCGGTGCTTATAAAAAGCTTGTCTGGAATGCCCAAACAATCGGCAAACCGATTGCAGACAAATAGCATCGTTGCCTTTTTTTATTTCTCGGACTGTTTGGTGCCAGGCTTTTTTCTGATATCAATGTTGAGTTCTCTTTCCGCTACATTGATCATGGTATCGAGGGCCAGCGACCGTAGTTTTTCCCATTCCAGTTGTTTTTCCAGCAGCGCAATCTTTTTTTCCAGATCGGATTGATGCGCTTTGACGGGTTGTTTGGATTTTTTCCCCAAAGTTTTTTGTTGAAGATCGTAAGTAATTTGCTTTTTACTGCGGGGAATTTGATGAACTTCCTGGTGTACCAATACCCATCGGTTGATGGTAGTACGGTTAACACCGTATTTTTTGGCTAATACCCGGTAAGGTATTCCATCTGTTAAATACTCTCTTACCGCTTCTTTTCTGATGTCCATTTTCGGTTGTTTTGTGTCAACCTATTTCAGGACAAGACAATATGCTGCATCGCTTCATTTGCATCGGCATACGTTTCTGCGATCAGCTCTGTTTTTAAAATACCATTCACTCTTTCAGCTATCGCATTTTCATAAGGGTCGCCATTTTGAGTCATACTGATCAGGGCATGATGTTCGGTTAAGAGTTTTACATATTCGTTGCTGCAGTACTGCATACCTCTGTCGCTGTGATGAATAACGATAGCATCAGCTGGTTTTTGATCCAATGCTTTTTGTAAAGCAATAACGGCGCTATCCACTCTCATGTTATCGCTGACATGAAAACCAACGATCTTTCTGCTGTAAGCATCAGTGATCAGATGCAGGTAAGCAAAACGGTCTTTCACGGGAATGTAGGTAATGTCAGCCACCCAGAGTTCATTCGCATGCTGTGGCGTGAAAGCCTTTACCAGGTTGGGATAGCGGTAAAAGAAGTGTTTGGAGTTGGTGGTATTCACTCTTCTTTTTTTATTGCGGACCAATAATTTGTTTTTAGCCAGTAAATGAAAAAAGGCATCTCTTCCCAGGCTGATTTTTTGTTTTTTCAGGAATGGTTGTAACATGATTAAAAGTTTACGGCCACCACATTTTGGTTGCTGGCTGCGGATGTGGAACACCTGTTCAATGATGAGTTTTGTTTGGCCGATGGTGTTAAACTGTAATTGCCGGTGCTTATAAAAAGCTTGTCTGGAATGCCCAAACAATCGGCAAACCGATTGCAGACAAATAGCATCGTTGCCTTTTTTTATTTCTCGGACTGTTTGGTGCCAGGCTTTTTTCTGATATCAATGTTGAGTTCTCTTTCCGCTACATTGATCATGGTATCGAGGGCCAGCGACCGTAGTTTTTCCCATTCCAGTTGTTTTTCCAGCAGCGCAATCTTTTTTTCCAGATCGGATTGATGCGCTTTGACGGGTTGTTTGGATTTTTTCCCCAAAGTTTTTTGTTGAAGATCGTAAGTAATTTGCTTTTTACTGCGGGGAATTTGATGAACTTCCTGGTGTACCAATACCCATCGGTTGATGGTAGTACGGTTAACACCGTATTTTTTGGCTAATACCCGGTAAGGTATTCCATCTGTTAAATACTCTCTTACCGCTTCTTTTCTGATGTCCATTTTCGGTTGTTTTGTGTCAACCTATTTCAGGACAAGACAAACAAAAAGTTGAGCATATATTCGTCGCCCCGCCATATTGCCAAACCGCCTGTTGTATGTTGTTTTATGCTCTACTACTATTTTAGCTTTGTAAACAAAATTTCCTTGTCGCCACCCGTAAGTTTAAATGCCGAAATAAATTTATTTTCATCTCTCACAAATTCGAACCTTCTTTCAAATGTTTTAAAGTTGCTAGAAAAGCTATCAGTCTTTTCCCATTTCAGTAAAATGTCATCAAACCTGTAGCTGGTTGCGGTCAACATGCCGTACTTATTGGTTAGCTTGTAATGACAGTTTAATTCGGATGCATAATAAATACCTTCATACTCTTTTGTGTTAATTGGATATTTCAAATCCGCATAGGGCATTGTGTTGGCTAAAGCATCTTTCAAATCAGGAAATTTAACAGGTTCAATTACTTGTTGTTTTTCATTCTGTAGAAATAAATCTGTTATTGTCCAGCAATGGTTATAAGCTGCGTCATTATTGTCGTTGCTCAAAAAAATGATTGCTAAATCCTGTTCCGGATAACGGCTTATAGCCGTTCTAAAGCCTGAAACTAAACCCAGGTGCTCAATATTTGAAATGCCTTTGCGACTGCCAAAGCCATTGCCAAAGGAATAAAAATTGAGGCTGTCTCCATTATTTAGTTTTGTTTTTTTGTTTAACAATGTCAAAACATTTTTTCCACCCACTTTCCCCGAACTAAAATTTTTAACCCATTCTATCAAATCATTAATGCTTGAATAAACAGATGTTGAACCCATGGCAGAAACATTGTCTGTATTAGCAGTGAAACCATTTAAATCGCTTTTATAACTGTAAACTTTATTTGGGATTAATTTATTGATATCATCTTTTACTAAAGTGTTTTTCATATTTAATGGGTTAAAGATGTTTTCTGCCATCCAGACGCTAAATCTTTTGTGCGTTACTCTTTCTAAAATCAATGCAAGTAAGTTATAGCCAGTATTTGTATAAGAAAATTTTTCATTCGGAACAAAATTTAGTTCAGATGTACTACATATCATTTTGTAAATCATTTCAATAGTAAGTACATCATCTGGTAGTAAGCCCATAGCGTTACTCATAGCGTCCCAATTTCGCAAACCGCTTGTATGATAAATAAGATTTCCTATGGTAATTTTCTTTCCAAAATCTGGCAATTCAGGCAAGTAGTTTCTTACATCATCGTCTAATGAGATTAAGCCTTTGTTTATAAGCATTGCAATTGAGAAGCCAGTAAATTGTTTTGAGCAAGATGCCAGTTCAAAAGTTGAACTATCTGTAATTGGAATTTTGTATTCCAGATTCGCAAGTCCTTTAAGGCTTTTGAAAATAACTTTATTGTTCTTTAAAACAACTATTGCCGCACCGGCTTCATTTTGAGGATACCAGCTTTTCATTAATTGCTCGGCACGCAACGGCATAGTTTTGCCGATATTTTCAAGTGTGTTCCATATTATACTAAAATCACCGCTTTGGGGTCGACCATAATCCCAAAATATTTCGATACGATAAATACCTGTTTTCTCAGCCAAAATATTGATTACTTCTGTTTGGTAAAGAGCATTCAAATCGTCTGAAATAATTAAACTGTCGCCCGGTGCATATACTGCATAGCTAATTCCTACTGATTTTTGGTTAACTTTTAGAGAAGCAAATTGCCCCTTTTGCAACACAACATTGTATTTAAAAACCTGTCCCGCTTCAAGGTGAACTGTTTTTAGCTTATTGAATTTTAAAGGCTCATTAGGTTGTTGTGCATTAGCAAAATTTATTGTAAAGATTAGCAAAACAGCGAGAAGTGAAACGGTAATATATTTCATTATTGCTTGAAATTTAAAATACTTATACGAACCAGAGTGCCAGATGTTACAAAGTATATTGTTTTTTTGAAAGAGTTAGATACTCAGTAAAATAGGTCTACAAATTTTGCTGAAAGAGGTTTTGAGGTGTGTCGTAAAAATAACGTACAACGACAGTTTGTGAAAAAACTTCCCGCCGTTATATAAATATACACACAATGTGAATGAGGACAAACACAGTATGATTTTTGTATAAAAAAAGCATGCAATTTATAAAAGGTAACAATCGCCATCAAAGTTATTTCAGTACACTGGAAGAGCGGGTAAGTATAGATAATGCGGTAAGGCTTATAGATGCTTTTATTGACAAGCTGGATTTAGAAAAATTAGGATTCCGTAAAACCATCCATAAGAGCGAAGGCCGTCCGCCATATGCACCGCAGGTGCTGTTAAAGTTATATCTGTATGGTTATCTCAATAAAATACGCAGCAGCCGTAAGTTAGAAAAAGAATGCATCCGGAATATAGAACTGCACTGGCTGTTGAAAAACCTTCAACCGAATTATCATACGATAGCTGATTTTCGTAAACTGCATGCAGCAGGTCTTCAAAGCATGTTTAAATTATACATACAATTTTTAAGTGATGCAGGATTGCTGGGCAAAACAACCATAGCCGTAGACGGCAGCAAGTTTAAAGCAGTGAACAGCAAAAAAAATAATTACAATCAAAAAAAGATAGACAAACACCAGCAGTTTATAGCGGATAAAACAGAAAAATATTTACAGCAGCTGGATGAACTTGATAAACAGGAACAAACCGGAGGCAAAGAAGAGTTACAAATAAAAAAAGAAAAGATAACCGAAGGCCTTGCCAAACTAAAAGAGCGGACTATAAAATACGATACACTACAGGAGCAATTAAACAACACAGATGATAAACAAATCAGCACCACCGATGCCGACAGCCGTAGCATCATCATTGTAAAAAATATTGTAGAGGTAGCATACAACACGCAGAACGCAGTAGATGACAAACATAATTTGATAGTGCATACCCAGGCCACCAATATCAACGATGGTAAAGCATTGTACAATGCTGCCACACAGTCCAAACAAAATTTACAATTGCAAAAAGAAGATAAGCTAATGGTGCTGGC
Organism: Lacibacter sp.; assembly: GCA_036758725.1. Taxonomy (GTDB): domain Bacteria; phylum Bacteroidota; class Bacteroidia; order Chitinophagales; family Chitinophagaceae; genus Lacibacter. Next base: position 2,725 of record DAIOWB010000111.1, on the reverse strand, counting down.
CGATAAAGGTTATCATACGGGGGCCGAACTGCACGGGTGCCAGCAGAATAATATGATTACACATGTAGCGTATAAAGAACAACCCTCTGTTAAACATATTGCCAGTGAATTTTTATCAGAAAATTTTAGCTACGATAAAACAACAGACAGTTACATCTGCCCTGCGGGAGCTGTGCTAACATCACTTGGTACCTGGCACAATAAAAAAGGAGAAGCTAATGAAACGAGTTACCGTTTTAAAACTTACCGGACGGATGCGTGTAAAACCTGTGCTTTAAAAAATCAATGCACCAAACTTCCTAAACGCATCATTCATCGCAGTGAGTACCAGGATGCAGTTGATACCAACAATAATAACATCAGACAAAACCCCCATTACTACAAACGAAGGCAGGCTATTGTAGAGCATCCCTTTGGCACACTTAAGCGGCATTGGGGCTATACACATACATTGCTTAAAGGATTACAAAAAGTAAATGGGGAAATGAACCTGATTATGTTCTGTTACAATTTTATGCGTACAAAAAATATATTGGGCTTTGAAAAAATGCTGCAGAAAATCCAAAACTGGCAACCAGATTACAGCAAAGTAGTCTGTGCATTAAAAAAAGCCTTTATCAAAATCATTTACAGCCAAAATAAGCCATCGCTTTGTTTAAAATTATACAGTTTGTATTTTATAAAGGTCGCTTAAATAAGTAGTGCTGTTTCTGCAATGAAATTTTGGGGATTGTTTTACAAGCGAAGAAGAGTTTTTTCACAGTCTGACGACGAACAGGGCTTTGTGCAGGTTGGGAAATAGAATTCCGTCTGCCCTTAACCGAAGTTGATAATTGCAATATTGCTGATGTTTTATTCATAAGCCAAATTTATAACGTCTTGCTGGAACTGAAGCTAAATTGAAAAACAAAAGTTGAGGTTTACTTCGTCTGCCCAACTTGCACAAAACCCAATGTTGGCAGTAGCCCATCTTTCTTTATAAATCCTTTCCAGTATTTTTCATAATCAAATTCAAACATATTGTCCAAGTCTCCTTCAATTGATTTTTTAAATTTTACCTGTTTTATCAGTTTGTCTTTCTTTGTGTTAAAGCATTTGAATAGTGAAGCAATATGAAAATAGGTATAGTTTTTTCCATTGTGATATTGCTTAAATTCTAAACGATATAAAAGTTTTTTTTGCCCATTCTCAATTTTGTATAAGTCTGAATAAACCTTTTTATGCGTGTAATTGTAAGTTTGGCAATCGCTGTAAAGATTGAGTTTGCTGTCAATTAAACTGTTTTTTTCATAAATATCAAAAGCGTCTTTGTAAAACGTTTTTGTCTGCAAGTTGAAGCAATGTATTGAATAATTCCATTTGTTATCAACTGCAAAGTCTGGGATGCCGTCATTGTCAAAGTCTTTGTCATAGAAATAGCCATATTGAGTATAGTCAAAGCTAAAAATAATATTCCATTTCCCTTTTTGATAGCTTTCAAGATTTAGTAAATAGTCCTTGTTTAATAATACTCTAAATTTTGTCTTTTTTATACTAAAAGTGTCTATGTAGCCAGCTTTAAAATTTTCATAGCTATTGTTCAGACTATCGTTATAAACATAATAGTTCTTCGATGTCATTAAAGAATTATTATTTGTCTGTCCAATAACCTTAATGAACAAGATAAAAGTTAGAAATACTATAGTTAGAGGTTTCGTCATTGGGTTACTGCCAACGGCTACGTATTGGCGATGGTGGGTGATTTGAAAAACGTCAGCCCAACATTTGTACAAATGCCCAATAGAATTACAAATGTTGAGTTTATAACTGTCAGCCCCACTATTGCCAATACGATGTTAGTTGCAGTTTTTCTGTCTTTCGGTTCGTTGGCAAACGGTGGAAACCTTGATAAACTTTCTTTGTCGAAAGTCCCTGTCAAAGTGGTTCGAGTCCACTGAAAGACACTAAGCGTTTTCAAAGTAAGTGCTAATTGTTGTTTCATCATTTAGTATTTCTATGTAAACGTCATTGTTAATAATTAAGTCAACAAACTTGTTGTATGAGTAACAAAGTTTGTCTGTTAGTTTGGCAATGTCTGGGAATAAAACTAAAATGTCTTTTTTATTCCTAAGTCGGTTGTAAAGTTCTTTGTTCTGTTTCTTTTGGTCGTCTTGGTTTGTGTGTCCTTTGTAAAACTGGGTTACAAACTGTTCATTAATTGTTTCAGTAAATGCTTTGTCATAAGTAGTGCCACTATTTTCAAAGTCATAAACTGGATGATGTGTCAATATAAAAGATTTTGGGTGTTTTATAAAGTTAGCCCACTTTCTAATTTGTTGAAAAACTTTAAAATGCTTTTCTCTATAAGTGTCGGGCAGTTGGATAATGTCAAAAACTATTTCAGCTCGTTCCACTAAAAGGTAAAGCAATAAAATGTAAACTGTAAAATCTTGTTGTATGTCTGTGAGTTCTTCGTTTTTTTCTAAGTACCGTAAAATTAAAGTCGAACTGTCGGCAAAGTTGCAGCCTAAGCAGTTATGGTGTTGTCCTTCAAGTCCACCAAAAGCATCGTGTATTTTACAGGAGTTTGGTGTGCCGTCTTCGTCAATGGCTTTTGTCGAAAAGAGGTCAAAACATTCTTTAAATTTCTCGTTTGCTGTCGGCATAATGTGGTCTTTTAAAATTGCAACTAACGGGCAGGTATTGCCGATGGTGGGGAATTTTATATTCGTCCGCCCGGAACCGC
>DAIOWB010000110.1:0-8329 GCA_036758725.1 Lacibacter sp. | reverse complement strand
CAATGTCCCTCCCGATTTGAAATCGGGATGCTCTATCCAGCTGAGCTACCGGACCCTTTAATACTTTCTGGATTAATTTATTTACTTCAACAAATACCGTATTCTTTTTGAATAAGGTGTGCAAAGATAATTTTTAGTACCATTGCAGCCAAACCATTTATGCATGGACGTTCAATTAGAACCCAGTTGGAAGGAAGAATTAAATAAAGAGTTCAATAAAGCATACTTCAAACAGATCGTTGCTTTCTTGAAAACTGAAAAAATTCAGAACAAAACCATTTATCCTCCGGGTTCACTCATCTTTAATGCATTTACTCAAACCCCTTTTGATCATGTAAAAGTGGTTATTCTTGGCCAGGATCCTTATCATGGACCAGGACAAGCCCACGGTTTATGTTTTTCTGTTCCAGATGGTATTCAACCGCCCCCTTCATTAATAAATGTGTTTAAAGAAATTGAAAGTGATTTAGGATTAGGTATGCCAGCTCGTTATGGCAATCTTACCAAGTGGGCAAAAGAAGGTGTGTTATTGTTAAATGCATTTTTAACGGTTAGAGCAAATGAACCCGCAAGTCATTCAAAAATTGGATGGGAAGAATTTACCAATGCTGTTATTAAGAAAATATCTGAAGATAAAAAAGGAGTGGTGTTTTTGTTATGGGGCAAATTTGCACAGGAAAAACAAAGTTTAATTGATGAAACAAAACATTTTGTTTTAAAAGCAGCACATCCATCTCCTTTTAGTGCCGATAAAGGATTTTTTGGCTGCAAGCATTTCTCCAAAACAAATGAACTATTGATGAAACAAGGCATAGAACCAATTGATTGGAAATTACCATGAGCCTGATTAAAAATATACTGGCACGCTTTTTTGCTTTATGGGCACTTCTGTTCTTTGCCATTACACTGCTGGTTATTATGATTGTGCCAACCATAGTACTAGGATTAATAAAAGAACCAAAGAGAACGATTTACTTTATCAATTTCTCAAGAGTGTGGATGGGCATTTATCTTCCACTTGTTGGAGTATGGCTAAAAATTTCCGGCAAACAGCATTTCAAAAAAAATCAGAACTATGTTGTGGTATGTAATCATAATTCATTTATGGATGTGCCTGTAACATCACCAGGTATACCGGGCGGCAATAAAACCATAGCAAAAATAGAGTTGGCAAAAATTCCGGTGTTTGGTTTAATTTATAGAAGAGGTAGTGTATTGGTTGATCGTAAAAGTGAAGAAAGCCGTTTAAAAAGTTATGCTTACATGAAAAAGGTTTTGGATTGGGGTTTACACATGTGCATTTATCCGGAGGGCACAAGAAATAAAACTGATTTGCCATTAAAAGAATTTAAAGATGGTGCTTTTCGTTTGGCCATAGATACCGGCAAACCCATTATCCCTGCAGTTTTATTTAATACAAGAAAAGTACTGCCTCCAAAAAAAACATTTTTTTTCTGGCCCGGAAAAGTTGAAATGCATTTTTTGCCGGCTGTTGAAACTGCTCATTTAAAATCAGAAGACACAAAAGAACTAAAAGCAAAAGTGTTTGATCTGATGTGGAATTTCATTGAAGAAAAAAGAAAGAACAACTGATTTTTATTGTCCCAGGTTATAGAAAGATCTTGTTCTGTTGATTCGTAAATCTCTTAACATATTTGATTTAGGACTGATAGTAATATTGAAAGATCGGTAAATACCAATTGGAGTTACATTAATTGCCAGTTGCCAGCAATGCAGATCTCTTGAAATAGAAGTTGTAAGATATTGCAGCTTGCTTGTTTTAATATCAAAGTTTCCACTGGCTTGCACTTTCCATTTCTCTGTTAAATTAAAATCACCATTAAAGTTGACTGATTGTGTAAGCACCGTTTCAAAACCTGAATAATCCCTTTTCAGTTGCCTGTTAAGCTGTAATGAATAAGCAAGATTCAAACTCCATGGAATATTAAAATCAGCATACTCAGATGGGTTATTATTTATAGCTGCCATTTCTCTGCTCTGGTCATCAAAATCTTCCCGTTTACTTTTTTCGAATTTTTCTTTTTCTTTTTGTTTTTTATCGTCTTTTGGTTTGCTCTTAAACGAAGTATTAATAGAAACAAATCCGCTTGTGAAATGGCCCAATGAAAATCCATTACCACCCTGCCATGCATATTTATTTTTTCTGAATCCTGTTTTAGGATCCTGCTGATAGGGTGTAATATTTGCACCAGCAGTTAAGCTGATTTTTTCAAACAAATTATTGCGGAAATAAAAATTAAAATCGCTTAATGCAAAAGAGTCAGCTAATAAATTATATCCGGTACTAAATCCAAAGCCATCAATTAATCTTACTTTTTTAGTTGCTTCGGCGCTGGTATCTTTTTTATCTTTTACTTTCAACTCCAGGTTATTATCGAGGGTAAAACTTACAAACCCTGATTTGCCTTCAGACAATCCTCCATATAGCGATCCGTCATATTTATTAAAACGATATGTTCTGCCTGTAGTATCAACCTGTGTAGTATACCATTGATCTTTTGCAAAATCGGGTTTATAACTCATTCCAATTGAAGGACGAACTACATGCCTGATTGCCTGCACACCTTTTTTCTTTTTAAAATTCAGGGTTCCAAACAATGCCGTACTGAAGTTCAATCCAAAACTCATCTGGTTACCCCTGTAAAATCCTTTGTTTACAATAGTATCAACTTTTTGTTTTGATGGGTTCCATACACGAATAAACTGTTGTGCATACCATGTTTCTTCAAAACTAATTGCCGGCCCCACCTGCAATGGTCCTAATGCTGGCAACGATAGCTGAATTGGAATACTATGTTTTGCTCCCCACTGAAATGTATCTATTAATTGCTTTATACTAAAAGCACTGTCGTAAAAAGAAAACTGATTACGAAAGCTTCCATTATAAGAAAGGCCTAATTTTTCATACCACTTGGGAGTACCAACAAATTCTTTTTTCTGAAACGGATATATGGTATTAACAGTAAAACCAACATCGGGCAGGTTTACATTAAAGAGTTTGGTTGATGTATTTTGATTATGATTGGCACTTATGGTTAAATTAAAAGGCTTGCCTGCCCATGTGCGTTGATAAGCAATGGATGAATTCAACTGATTATTAAAATTCTGCTGTGCATTATTTGGGAAAAATTTATTAAATAAGCTGGTAGCAATATTTACACTGGCACTGAATGTTTGCCCGGGTTTTGCTTTACTATCAACACTATGGTTCCACTGCACTGAAAAATTCCGGCTAGGTGGCTGGTAATCAGGGTCACCTTTAAAACCAAACTTATTATTCATATAGCTCATGTTAAATGCACCACTGTAACGGTAACGCTTCCTGTACGATGGGGATAGAAAAAGATTATATGAACCATAAGAATACACATTGGCTCTGATACTGGCATCCCAAATTTCTCCAAAGGTTTTATAATAACCAATGCCTTCAAGTCCAAATCCTAATTGAACATTAGCAACAGGTGTGGGTGGCAAAAAACCTGTGCGTCTCCCCTGCTTCATTGGGAAAATACCAAACGGTAATCCAACGGGAATAGGAACGCCTTCAAATTCAGGTCTTATTAAACCCGTTACGGCCATTTTTTCGCTGATGAATTTTACTTTGGATGTTCTGAAAGCAAAATGGGGTGTATCATAATTACAGGAAGTAAACCGTGCTTTTTGTGCAAAAAATACAGTTGGACTGATGCGTTTTACTTTTTCTCCATAAATAAACATTTCACCTTCCTGTGTATAGGTACCAATAGTTAAGCCCCGTTGTGTTTTAAAATTATAACGGATGGTATCAGATGTAAAAGCACTTTCACCTTGTTTAAAAGCAGGAACACCCATACGGTTGTTGGCCGAATCTTTTACAGAATAGGCTGTAAGAATTTGTGTTGGCTGATCTAATTGTATGATGGCAGCTTCCAACGAAACATCCTTAAATTTTACAGATGCTTTATTATACAGAAAAATCTTTTTCCCGGGTATATCAATCACCATTGAATCATCAGCTTCAAAATCAACCGGGGCATCAATAGAATCTTTTGAAATTTTTATATCAAACGTATCAATTTTTTGTACTACCGAATCTTTACGATTGAGGGTATCGGCTACAACAACAGAATCCTTACTCAGCGGAATTGTATCATTTAACAAATTTTTATTTGCTGTAACAGGCACACGGTTTTGTGTTAGTCTTTTTTTAACCGGAACTACCTTATTGCCAGCAGGCGCAGGCAATGTATCATGTAGTAAAACTGTTAATGGAATATGAAAAGAAAGGCTTTTATATAATCTGCCTAAGCCCTGCAACGTTGTGCCATAGAGCATGATTGCTCCTAAAGAAGCAATTAAAAAAAATTTATAGTTAACTTTACAGCGTTTAAACATATGCAGTGTGGGCAAAAATAACCACAAATGCATTAATGAACTGTGAATGTTCTTATTGAATTACTAACTCATTTGAAATTTGTGAACAATGAATAAAAACTGGATTGCAGGTATTGTTTCTTTATGTATGATAAGTCTTGTGATTTTATCATTTACCCGTAAAACGGTTTCTACCAACTTTTCTTCAAAAATACATACCATCATAATTGATGCAGGACATGGTTTTAAAGGATCTCTTACCAGCAGAGATGGAACTTTTGGCACAGAAATATCAGAAGATGAAATTGCTTTTGAAGTTGCAAGAAAAGTTTCTGAAGAACTGAAAAGACAAATGCCTGATGTAAAAGTTCTGGAAACAAGACCTACGCCATATTTTATTACGCTAAAACAAAGAGCCGAATTTGCCAACGCAAACAAAGGGAACCTGTTTATTTCAATCCATTGCAATTTTGCACCAAAGATCAGGGAAGTAAGAAGAGAAGGTACAAGAACAGAAACCTATTATGTTTATACAGGCAAAGGAAAAAAGAAAAAGAAAATCAAAAAAACAAGACAGGTACCTGTATATAAAACATATTATCATCCTAACCCGGCCAATGGCACTGAAACATACGTATTTGCTTCACATAAAACGGATGATAAAGAAGAAATCATTATGGAAAATGGCGACATTTTTCAAAATGAGAAAGATGACAGCACAATGAATATTAATATTAACGACCCTATTGTTAAACAACAGGTTGCTTTATGGACCAAGCAATTCTTTGCCAACAGTGTTAAACTGGCAAGTATTGTAGAAGAAGAATTTTTAAATATTGGTCGTTTTAGTCGTGGTGTAAAACAAAGACAAAAAGGGATATGGGTACTTCAGGCAACTGCCATGCCCAGTATTTTGATTGAATTAGGATTTCTTTCTTACCGACCTGAAGAGGAATTTCTGATGAAATCGGAAGGGCAACAAAAAATGGCTGAAAGCATTGCCCAGGCTGTAAAACGATATAAAGAACTGGTTGATAAAGGGCCTGCAGTACAAACAAACATAAACGGTAATCGCTGATAACCAAATCATTTTTTAACTCCACTTTCTGTGTATCTTCTTTGCGGGGGATAAACATTTCTTATTTTTGAACCAACTGAGCTTAAAATTCATAGCTCAACGTTAAACCTGTTACTACTCATGATAAATGTTTCAAACGAAACCAAAGTTGGTGCTTTAACTGTTATATCAGTTACGTTACTGGTGTTGGGATATAATTTTCTGAAAGGAAAGAGCCTCATTAAAAAATCAAATGTGATTTATGCACGCTTTACTGATGTAGGTGCTCTTGAAATATCAAATCTTGTAAAAATCAAAGGCTTCCGTATAGGGAATGTGTACAAGATTGAGAATATGGATAAAGATGTTAGTGAAGTAATTGTTACAATCAATATGATTGAAGATGTAAACATTCCCAGGAATTCACTGGCTGTAATTAATAGCAGTTTAACAGGTAATGCATCTATCAGTGTAGTGCCGGGTAACGCCACAACCTTTCTTACTTATGGTGATACTATTCAAAGCAGTAATAACCCTGATGTGATTTCAAAACTGATGAGTAGTGTGGATCCGGCTTTGGTTAATATTAAAGAAGCTGTTGATTCTTTAAAACTGGTGTTGAGCAGTATCAACAGTGTGTTTGATGAAACTACAAAGGCAAATTTAAGAGTTGCTGTTGCCAATTTAAAAAACACATCAGCCAATCTTTCTGTGTTATTAAACAGTAAAGATGGCGACCTGGCAAAAACCTTAAAGAATGCTCAGGCATTTTCTGCCAATCTTAATCAGAATAATGAAAAGCTGAACACTACCATTGAAAATCTGAAAAATACTTCACAGAAATTAACTGAAGTACAGATTAAGGAAACGGTTGAAAATTTAAATAACACCATCACACAATTACAAACCATTTTACAAAAGGCAAACAAAGGTGAAGGCTCTCTCGGACTTTTAATCAACGATCCCAAACTATACAACAACCTGCAAAACACAAGCAGAAGTTTAAATATACTGGTTGATGATCTCAAGATGCATCCTAAACGTTATGTAAGTATTTCCATCTTTGGAAAAAAAGATAAAACAGAACCGCTGAAAGCACCACTGGCCGATAGCATTAACAATCAAAAATAATCTATTGTGAAACGCATTGCACTGCTGTGTTTGTTATTCATGTGTTTCAGTGCCATGTATGCACAAAATAAAATGCCACCCCGCCCTTCACAAACCAGTGATACGGTAAGATTAGTTGAAATATTAAATGCTGATCAGTATTTTTTCAGAACGGTTGATTCCATTAATCAGTTACAAATTCTGAAAGGCCATGTAAAAATAAGACAGGGCATTACCAATTTCACTGCCGATAGTGTGGTGTATAATGAACGCACCAATTTTATGCATGCCTACGGCAATGTGCATATCAATGATGCCGATTCAATCAACATCTATTCTCAATACCTGCAATACGACGGTACAAAAAAACTGGCAACCTTCAGAGATAAAGTAAAACTCAGCGATGGTAACAGTACACTTTATACTGATGAGATGGATTATGATATGAATGGTAAAGTGGGCACTTACCGCAATGGCGGAAGAATTGAAAGCAAACAAACAACACTATACAGCAAACAGGGTTTTTATTATGCTGATATAAAAGATATTTATTTTATAGGTAATGTAAAAATGAGTGATCCTGAAGTGGCTCTTGCAAGTGATTCCTTACTTTACAATACCAATAGCCAGGTTGCCACATTCATTGCCCCAACTACCATCAAAAGCGGCAATTCAATTATTAATACCAGAGAAGGTTATTACGATTTAAAGCTAAAGAAAGCAAAGTTTGGAAGCAGATCTATGATGACGGATAGTACCTCTACCATGATTGCAGATGATTTTGCATTTGATGATAAATCGGGTTATGGTGAAGCAAAAGGAAATGTTCGGTATAAAGACACAGCTCAAGGCATCATGCTCTTCAGCAACAGAGTTTATTTTAATAAAGAGAAGAAAAATTTTCTTGCAACAGAAAAACCGGTGATGGTAATTGTACAGGAAAGCGATTCAATTTATATAGCTGCCGATACAATTTACTCTGGCATCATGAAAGAACTTCCCTTGATTAAAGGAAATTATATAAAAGCGTTTGATACATCGAAAACTACTGCTACAGGAATGGTTGATTCTGTTTTATTAAAAGATACCATTATAAAAACAAGTGATACGGTTTCCATTCATCATACAGACAGTATACCAGTTAAAAGGAAAGATTCAATACAAATTTCCGTACCTAGTGAAACAAAAATTGAAAATCAAATAAATAATAAAAAAGATTCGTTAGCAATAGCTAACCCTGCAATAAAAAATAAAAACAAGCCTCTTGTACTGGTAAAAGATACCAACCAGGTTGTTCAAAAAGATTCTCTTTTAATGTCTGATAAAGTAACTCTTAAAAAAAGATCAAAAGCAGAAACAGATACCATGCGGTTTATAACTGCCTTCAGGCATGTACGTATATACAATGATTCCCTGCAGGCTGTTGGCGATAGTTTGTTTTATTCCGGTGTTGACAGTGTGTTTGAATTATACCACGACCCCATTGCTTGGAGTAAAGGAAGCCAGATAACCGGTGATACTATTCTTATTTACACTCAGAATAAAAAACCCAAACAACTTTCTGTGTTTGAAAACGGCATGATGATTCAGAATGTAAAAGACACGGTTGAATTTTTTAATCAGTTGAGAGGCCGCACCATCAATGGTTTTTTTGTAGATGGTAATCTGGATTATGTAACAGCAAAAGGCACAGCAGAAAGTATTTATTATGCACAGGATGATGACAGTGCATTTGTTGGAATGAACAGAACCACTGCCGACAGGATTGATTTGTTTTTTGAAACTAAA
>DAIOWB010000109.1:0-8406 GCA_036758725.1 Lacibacter sp. | reverse complement strand
CTGTTGTAGTATGGCCGCTGGGAAAACTGTTATTCCCCTTCAAAATTTCACCATCAACTTTGTGAACCTGCAGTGGATTTTTGAAAAACAAACCGGGTCTTGGTTTTTCATTTACCCTTTTTAACACCTGAACAAAAAGACCTGTAACTAAAAATGCTGAAATTAATAATAAAGCAAGCTTGCGTTTACCAATTAAAAAAACGAATATGGCAGCAGCAATCATAAATAATCCATCTCCCACATGTGTAAGATTTTTTAATAAAACATCGCCAAAGTATGAATGCTGATTATTAAGGTAAAGAAAAACAGACTCTCTGTTTAAAAAGTAAAGAAGCATGCAACCTGTTACTAAAAAGATCACAGTTGCATATGTAAATAAATTCTGAAACGGGTTGTAGTATTTCCAGTCCATTTGAAATGCAAAACTATGAAGCTTTCATTAACAGATCGCTATAAGAATGCGTTAAAAGATCTTCTTCTTTAATGTTAAACTGCTGCAGGTAATGATCGCACTGTTCTTTAATTATCTCCAGGCCCAGACTTCCATCTTTATCAATAGCTTCAATTTCAACAAAACTTCCCAGTCCTTCAATTTCATCAATATGAAATTTCACATTTTCAATAAAATAAATTTCCCTTTTCTTTTTCACCACCACTTTAATTCCGTTGGCATTCGTAAGTATTTCTTTTAATAACTCACTGTTGTTTTCAACCTGGAACAAATGAACTTCACTCATTTTAGGCCCTGCTATATTTTCTCTGTTGTAATAGATTAATGAATTTTCAATATTACCCTGTCTGAGTTTTAAACGACCCTTACTTACATTAAAATAAGTATCAGTTTGCAAATCAACACCTTTGAACTGAGCTTTCTGTTCAATTAAATAATTCCTGATTTCAGTTGCATTTGTACAACGGGCCTTTATTTCAATATTTGTATGACTCATATAAAATAAAAAGCCGCCTTTACAGACGGCTAGTAATAAATTAAAAACTAGATTTTACGCTTCAGCAGGACTTAACCTTGAAGTTCTGTTTGTTCTGGTTGGTTGTGGATTTAAAGCCAACGCTCTTTCGAAACGCATGGCATTCCAAACATGATCCAACTCTACTTCTTCTGAAGTTTCAAATCCGCATTGGCAAACAAATTGCCAACTGCCACTACGGTTTAAATCACTTACAATTTTAGAAGTAGCTTTTGGATAAGCTACCCAGAATTTTGAAGTAGATGCCAAAGCGGGCAAAACTTCTTTCAAAATTCCATTTAATTGATTTTGATTTACTGCAAAAACAAGGGCAAATTCAATCTTCTTTGTACGAAGCAAGGGTGTTACGTTTTTTGCAAACGATAACTTTAAAAATTGCTTTTCAATAGAAGAAGGTAGTCCCTGAATAAGTAAGTTCTTTTCGTCTAACAATTGGAGTTTTTCCAACAGAGAAATTGACATACCAGTGTAAATTTTATTGAGAACTAAATTAGAAGGGCAAAGGTAACTCTTTTTATCCAGTAACGGTGCCGAATACTTTATTTTTTCTTCTTAAACATAAAAAAACAGCCTTGCAATTTGCAAGGCTGATGTATAAATAGCTGATTATAAATTATTTGCCAATTGGTTTGTAAAATGGCATTGCTTCCTTCACATACTGCTCCATCTTTTGAATTCTTGTTTCATCAGAAGGGTGAGTACTTAAAAGTTCAGGTGGTTTTTGGCCACTGCTCACCTGCGCCATTCTTTTCCAGAAAGCAGTGGCTTCTTGTGGATTATAGCCCGCCATAGCAGCAAAACGCAATCCATATTGGTCGGCTTCCAGTTCCTGTTTACGAGAGAAAGGTAATATTGCTCCAACAGTTGTTCCAATACCATAGGCATTCATAAACATGTTTTGAGTTTCTGCTGGTTTGTTTATTAAAGCAACCTGTAATGCTACACCGCCTAATTGTTGCATTACACCCTGACTCATGCGCTCATTACCATGTTTTGCGATAGCATGTGCAATTTCATGCCCCATTACAACTGCCAGCGCAGCTTCATTTTGAGTAACAGGCAATAGACCAGTGTATGCAACCACTTTTCCACCAGGCATACACCAGGCGTTCACTTCTTTATTATCTATGAGATTAAACTCCCAGCTATACCCATCAAGAATTTCCGGTTTTCCCTGTTGCTCATAATACCTGGTAATTGCATAAGCAATACGGGTACCAACACGGCGAACCATTTCTGCATCTTTGTTTACATTAACAGCAACCACTTTGCTTTGAGTTAAAAACTGCTTGTATTGCTGACCCGCCATAGACTGTAATTCTTTTTCAGGGAGAAGAATTAACTGACTACGACCAGTAACCTGGTTTTTAGCACAACCAATAAGTAAGAAAGCCGAAACTATAAATGAACCTAATATTCTTTTCATTTTGATATTTTATATAAGTTAAACAATTTACGTACCAATTCTGATTTCCATTTTTAAAAACTTTATGAACGCTTATTTTTATTTCTCCAGTTAAATTTATTTTCAGTTCCTTTTAACAGTCTTTTAAAATTTGCTCGGTGCATAAATATTACCAGCACTGCTGCAATAATTGAAAACCATTTTAAATAGATATTACTTTCTCTTACAGCAAACCAGATACAAGCTCCAAAAACAATAACTCCAAATACAGACCCAAGCGAAATATATCTTGTTAAAAAAACAACAATCAAAAATGCAAAAACACTGATTAATGCAATCCATGGTTGAATAGCTATCACCACTCCAAACAAAGTAGCTACACCTTTTCCCCCTTTGAATCCTGCAAAAACCGGAAAGATATGTCCCGCCACTGCTATAAATCCCAGTAACAGTTGCCAGAAAGTAGTTTCATGACCCAGCCAACTTTCTGTCCCAATTAAGTGAGCTAATTGTACCGAAAGAATTCCTTTGCCCAGATCAATAATTAAAACAACAATTCCCCAACCAGAACCTAATACCCGAAATGTATTAGAAGCACCCATGTTTTTGCTTCCGTGTTCACGGATATCAATATTAAAAAAATATTTTCCAATCCAATAGGCAGTTGGAACAGATCCAACCAGGTATGCCGCTATGATTAATAATAGCGGATTCATTGAACTGCACTTTTTTGAAAAATCAAAGAACTCCAGTTATGACGATCAGAACTTTGTATGAGTTGCAAATTATTTTTTGTTGCTTCATCAATTAACAATTGATTCTCTTCCTTATAAAAACCACTTACAAATAAAAATCCGTCTGCAATTAAAATGTGAGACATGGCTTTCATATTCTGCAGTAAAATATGCCTGTTAATATTTGCGAGAACAATATCAAACAACTGATCAGTAGGCGGTGCATCTGCTTTCATTATTACAATTGTTGAACACTCATTGGTTTCAATATTTTCTGAAGCATTTTCTATACACAAATCATCATAATCTACAGCCAACACATCAGTAGCGCCCAGTTTTTCTGCAAGTATGGCAAGCACACCTGTGCCGGTTCCATAATCAAAAACACGTTTGTTTCTGAAATCAACTTGTTGCATTAATTTAATCATTTGCCAGGTAGTTGCATGATGGCCTGTACCGAAACTCATTTTAGGCGTTATAATAATTTCATGCTGTACTGAAGTTATTGGTTCATGAAAATGTGCTCTTACTGCTACAAAATCATCTACAATAACAGATTCGTAATTACTCTCCCATTCTGCATTCCAGTTTTTAGGTGCAATAATTTCAATGCTGTATGAAATTGAAAAGGGTTCAAGAATCTCTTTTAATTTCAGTTCATCAAAATCATTTTCCGGAATAAAAGCATGTAGCGTTTCATTTATTTCTTCAAAACCATCAAAGCCTTCTTCGCTGAGCAAAGCAATGATCAATTCTAAAATTTCCTGTGAGGAGCTTATTTTAATCTTAATATAATTCTGCATATTCAAAAAAAATGGTCCCGCCAATTGGGGGACCATAAAGTTCATTTATTTCTATGATACTTACATTTTCTCTTCACCATTGTCTTTCTTCGGCTCCACTTGCGGACGTGGTGAAGCATCGGGTTTTGGCATCAATGATTTACGGCTCAATTTAAATTTGCCTGTTCTTGGATCTAATCCAACAAGCTGAACTTTCACTGAATCACCAATATTGAAGATTCCTTCCATACTGTCAATACGCTTCCAGCTTATTTCACTGATGTGTAATAACCCTTCTTTCTTAGGTAAGAATTCAACAAAAGCACCAAACTCTTTTATCCCTTTAATTGTTCCTTCATAAATGGTTCCAATTTCAGGAACTGCAACAATTCCCTTAATCCAATTCACTGCTTTTTCTAACCCTTCTTTATCACCAGAGAACACACTTACTTCACCATAGTTGCCTACTTCCTCAATAGTAATAGTTGCCCCTGTTTCACGCTGAATTTCCTGTATTACTTTACCTTGAGGCCCTATCACTGCCCCTATAAATTCTTTATCAATATAGAGTTTTTCCATACGTGGAGCATGAGGCTTCACTTCAGGACGGTTTTGAGTGATACACTCATACATGGCGCCTAATATATGTAAGCGTGCCTTTCTTGCCTGCTCTAATGCTTCACGCATTACTTCCATACTTAAGCCATCAACTTTTATATCCATTTGCACACCACAAATTCCTTCACGGGTACCGGTTACTTTAAAATCCATATCACCTAAATGATCTTCATCACCAAGTATATCAGTTAAAATGGCATATTTACCATCGGCTCTTGTAACCAATCCCATGGCTACACCACCAACGTGTTTTGCAATAGGAACACCTGCATCCATTAATGCCAATGAACCCGCACAAACTGTAGCCATAGATGAAGAACCATTTGATTCAAGAATATCACTAACAACACGAACTGTGTAAGGATAATCGCTTCCAGGTAACATTTGTTTTAATGAACGCATGGCTAAGTTACCATGACCAATTTCACGACGACCAGCTCCACGCATCATCTTTACTTCACCCGTTGAGAATGGTGGAAAATTATAATGCAGGAAGAACTTTGAATACACACTGCTTGCAGCACTTTCAATTAACAACTCATCCAGTTTTGTACCAAGTGTTACCGTTGTTAATGATTGTGTTTCGCCTCTTGTAAATAATGCAGAACCATGCGGTGTTGGCAAAGGATCAATTTCCATTGCAAGCGGACGCACTTCATCCATTTTACGACCATCCAAACGTACACGCTCATCAATCATCATGTTACGTACCACTTCCCACTTTAAATCTTCGTAATATTTTTTTACAAGCTTCTTATCTCCATCTGTAATTTCTTCGCCAAAGCTTGCAATTAATTCATCTTTTAATTTGCTATATGCATCAGTACGTTCATTTTTGCTGCTGCCCGATTTAGAAATAGTATAAACTTTATCTTTTGCAAATGCAATAACCTTTTGATTGATTTCATCATTTGAATCAGGCTTCTTATAATCTCTTTTTGAAGCAACACCTTTTGCTTCTCTTAATTCATGTTGTGCTTTAATCTGAATGCGGATTGCATCATGTGCCATTTGCAATGCCTTCACTAAATCTTCCTCACTGCATTCTTTTGCTTCACCTTCAACCATCATCAGATTTTTATCTGTTGCAGCAATCAGAAATTCTGATGTTGCATTTGCTAATTGTGAACGTGTAGGGTTAATCACCATTTCACCATTCACTGTTGCTATACGAACTTCAGAAATCACTTCTTTAATGGGAATATCTGATACGGCTAATGCGGCTGATGCAGCTAAACAAGCCAATGCATCGGGCATTACTTCTGCATCTGATGATACAAGACTGATCAATACTTGCACATCACATAAATAATCTTCAGGAAATAATGGACGTAAGGCACGGTCAACTAAACGACTGGTTAAAATTTCATAGTCGTTTAACCTGGCTTCACGTTTAAAAAATGAACCCGGTACACGACCTGCAGACGCAAATTTTTCCTGGTAGTCAACTGACAAAGGGAAGAAATCCTGTCCTTCTCTGGGTTCTTTATTAGCTACAACTGTTGCAAGAATAATACAATTTCCCTGGCGTACAGTTACAGCCCCATCTGCCTGGCGTGCTATTTTACCGGTTTCAATGGTAACAATGCGGCCATCACCCAGATCGAACGACTTACTGATTGGTTGTGATAACATAATTTATTTTTATTTGGAACTACATGATACGAAAGACGGATGTCTTTCAGATTAAACGTACTGGCAGTTCAGGTGAATAATTGGTGAAGGGGAATCCTGTAACAAAAACAAATTCCCAACTGCATGAAAAACGAGTTGGGAATGTGAATATATTACATAACCGTTTTTACTTACGAAGACCAAGTTTCTCAAGTAATGCACGGTAACCCTGCAAATTGGTTTTACTAAGATAGCTTAGTAAACTTTTACGCTGACCAACTAATTGCATTAAACCACGACTTGTTGAAAAGTCTTTTTTATTAATTTTCTGGTGCTCAGAAATATGGTTAATACGCTCAGTTAACAGGGCAATCTGGCCCTCAATTGATCCGGTGTTTGATTCTTTACCACCGAATTTTTCAAAAATGCTTGCTTTTTTTTCTTTTGTAATCGCTGACATCTCAATTTTTTTTAATGACATCCAAATATTTAAAGTGGCGGCAAATGTAGGGAAAAATCAGCAAAATTCTGGAATTTCAGTCACTAAATATTCTTAGTCATAAACTGTTCAAGCGACTTTCTTGCAGTTTTTTGCACTTTTTCCCTAAAAAAAGGGAGCCAGCCCAATAATTTGCCCTTTAAACCCATAGCCTGGCTTGCCCATTTATGCATATTAAACTGATCTGTATGCTTACTGATTTTCCCATCTTTAAACTCAAATTCGGCGTGAACACGATTGATGACGTTGCGACCTGTAGCAGAAAATTGGTATCTGGCCACCCATTCAGCACTGCCCCTGTGTTCATCAGCCACTACATTGGTGAAACTGATGCTGATATTGCCTTTGCTGCGTTCAATTAACATCCGCCACATAGCCGCAACTTCTTTGCCTTTTAAAATTCTAAAAGCCGGGTCGCTGAATTCTGCATCTTCATGATAGCAGTTGGCCATGGTTTGCCAGTCGGCTTTTGCAAAGGCTGAATAAAAGGTAGTGATGAGCTCTTTCATTGTTTAGAAGTTGTATAATTAAAAACTGTTCAGTAAGATAAAGAATCATTTGAATTATATTGCCAAACAAATTATGCATTCTTGGCACATATCATCTGTACTGTTACTAATGATTTAAGTTATGATCAACGGATGATCCGTATCTGTTCTTCTTTAGCGAAAGAGGGATATGATGTAACATTGGTTGGAAGAAAGCTGACAAAATCAATTCCGCTTCAATCATTTTCATTCAAACAAAAAAGGCTCCCTTGCTTTTTTACAAAAGGGCCTTTGTTTTATGCAGAATATAATCTGCGCTTATTTTTTTGGTTACTGTTTCAAAAAGCCGATTGTTTATGTGCTATTGATCTTGATACCATCCTGCCCTGTTTATTTGTTTCACTACTAAAAAAAACAAAACGTGTTTATGATGCACATGAATTGTTTTGTGAAGTGAAAGAGGTTGTAACAAGGCCATCAAGATATCAATTGTGGAAGAGGATAGAACAGTTTGCAGTTCCTAAATTCAAAAATGGTTATACCGTTTGTAAGCCAATTGCTGAAGAATTTAAAAAGATGTATGCTGTAGATTATGAAGTGGTGAGGAATGTGCCGGTGAAAAAAGAAGGCAATAAGCAACTGGCAACAGGCAATGAACCTGAGACTTTAAACATTCAACATTCAACTTTTCTTTTATACCAGGGCGCAGTAAACGAAGGGAGATGTTTTGAAACACTTATACCTGCCATGAAGCATGTAGATGTTCCTTTACATATTTATGGTGATGGAAATTTTTTACAGCAAACAAAAAAACTAATAGAAAATGATCATTTACAGGAAAAGGTATTTTTAAAGGGCAAACTGGACCCAAAAGACCTCCAACCTGTAACAGCATCGGCATATGCAGGCATTACTCTTTTTGAAAACAACGGAATGAGTAATTACCTTTCGCTGGCTAACCGCTTTTTTGATTATATACAAGCTGGTATACCACAAGTATGTGTAAACTATCCTGCTTATAAAGAAATCAATCAAACGTATGATATTGCTTTACTTATTCCTGATACAAGTGAAAAATCAATTGCTGATGGATTAAACCTTTTGCTGCATAATACTGTTCTATACAGGAGGTTAAAAGCAAATTGCATAAAAGCAAGAGAAGAACTTAACTGGGAGAATGAAGAAAACAAACTAATTACATTTTATAAAAAAATTCTTGGCTAAACAACATTTACATATTGTTTCTTTTGATGTTCCCTATCCTGCTGACTATGGAGGTG
>DAIOWB010000108.1:0-8411 GCA_036758725.1 Lacibacter sp. | reverse complement strand
ATGTGGGTGGTGAGCGATAACTTAAGAAAAGGGGCAGCTACAAATGCTATTCAAATAGCAGAATACCTGAATGGAAAAGGGTTGCTATAATTGAATGTTGAATATTGAACAGGGAATACTGAATGTTGAATTGTACTAACTTCCTTATTCGATTTTCCTTGTTCTTTATTCATTATTATGTAATCCTTCATTTAAAAAATCAAGTAAAGGTTTTAAAACTTCAAAGGATGTAATGGTTTTTTTCAACAGTTCTTTTGACGTAAGATCAGCATCGGTAAGTTTATGAAAACCAATCCAGCTTTTGAGTTTTATATATTCAATAGCCGGGTTATCAGCTTCATAACCTTTGGGAGGCCTTGTTAATTTCATATCATCCCCCATATATAAATCGCCATAAACGTTTTTAAAACTTTTGCTGCTGATGATTTTATGAAATTCTTTCCAGCTGTAATCAATTTCCTGGCGGATGTTTTTTAGTTGATCGGGCATGGCCATGTATAAACCACCTCCGGTAAATGAATCGCCGGGTTGCAGATGAAAATAATAACCGGCCGTCATTGATTTTTTCCCGCCCTTATTAATGCTTGCTCCCATATTACTTTTATACGGGCTTTTATCTTTACTGAAACGTACATCACGGTTTATCCGAAACATACAATCTTTTGCTTTTAGATGAGCAATAGATGCATCTTTTTTACTGTACTTATCAATAACCGATTCAATGAAAGTTGCAAAGTCGGTTTTTGCTGATTCATATTGTTTACGATTGGTATCAAACCAGGGTTTGTTATTATTCTTTTTTAAATCTTTTAAAAATTTAATAGTTGAAACCTGTAGCATAAAAAATTAAAAATTGATGATGGGAAATGTAGAATATACTTTTGTTTTTCATTGCTGTTTAAAGATACAAAGTACAAGCCCGCCCGGATAAACAAAATGGCGCAGGAAACTTTCGAGCTACCTTTCGGACGGGTGTGCAACACCACTGAAGTTGAATAAAGAGATAAAGCCGGTAACACAAAACAATAAACTAAAAACTAGAAACAATTATACTCCACTCCAGTTCTCACCACTGCGTATTCTGTAAAGAGTCATTTCACTTACACGGTATTTTTTTGCAAGTTGTTTATACGTAATGATCCTTGCCGGGTCCTGAATAATTTTCTTGATGGTTTTTACTTGTGCCGGGGTAAGTTTCAATCCTTTTTGTGTTGCACTGCGTTCTTTCTGCAGTTTTTTATAAGCAATTTTTTGTGGACTTTTTTGTTGATGAGCCGACATTTCTTCAAGCGTTGCCCATTTTAAATTTGACGCTTTGTTATCGGTTTTATTATGATTTAAATGAATCACATATTTGCAACGGGTAGAATTTTTTTTGCAAAACAATTTTGCACTTTCCCGGTGCAGGTAAATGGTTCCTTTATTATCCTGCCTGTGTAAATTAAGTGTGCGGTACCCGGTTGTTAATGATCCGTTTAATAATTTGCCATCTTCAAAAACATTCAATGCGTAACTGCAGCAACGTCCAAGATTGGATACTGCATATTTTTTCCTTAATTGTTTCCAACCGGCAAATTGTATTTGCTTCCATTGTTCGCCGGGTAGTTT
Source organism: Lacibacter sp. (assembly GCA_036758725.1). Taxonomy (GTDB): domain Bacteria; phylum Bacteroidota; class Bacteroidia; order Chitinophagales; family Chitinophagaceae; genus Lacibacter. The sequence goes on along the minus strand of DAIOWB010000108.1, from coordinate 6,803 downwards.
CTTAATCATAAAAAGAATGGTTGGGGATAATAAATATACAACATCATTATTGTTACATGCAACATTAAGGGTTACTTATTTTTTGATCAGGGCAAGAAATTCATCTTCGCCGATAATTTTAACCGTGCTGATCTTTTTTGCTTTTTCTAATTTGCTTCCTGCATCATCTCCTACTACAAGGTAATTTAATTTTGAACTAACTCCGCTTAATATAATACCTCCCTGTTCTTCAGCCATTTGTTCTGCTTCACTTCGTTTAAGTGTTGGCAACGTTCCTGTAAATAAAAATGTGATGCCGGTTAAATTGCCCTCGTGTTTTGTTTCTTTATGTTCATTCTTTAATTGAACGCCAAGTTCTTCCAGTTTCTTCAGCATATTCAGGTTTTCTTTATTGCTGAAGAATTCAACTATACTTCCTGCAACTCTTGGGCCAACATCTTCCAGTTCCTGTAATTGTTCTTGAGATTTTTCAGCAACATCCAGTAAATGTTTGGTTGAATTAGCTAATGTTTTTGCGGTTGTTTCTCCTACAAACCGAATACCTAACGCATTAATTAAACGATGCAGTGGCTGCTTCTTGGAGTTTTCAATGGCGGTTTCAAGATTATCTGCACTCTTAGCGCCAAAGCCTTCAATTTTTTTTATTTGATCAAACGGCAATTGATATAATGAGGGAATATCTTTTAAAAAACCCAACTCATAAAATTTCCGCACATTGGCATCGCCCATGCCTCTTATATCCATAGCATCTTTGCTGGTAAAATGGATTATGCGTTCAACAACCTGTGCTTCACACTGGTAATTTACACAGCGCCAAACGGCTTCTCCTTCTGGTTTTACTAATTCACTGTTACAAACAGGGCAATGTGTTGGAAATTTAATTTTATGTTCATGGCCGGTTCTTAATTCGGGCATTGATTTTACAATGTAGGGAATAACATCTCCGGCTCTTTCTACCAGTACGGTATCGCCAATTCTTAAATCTTTTTCGGCAATAAAATCTTCATTGTGTAATGAGATACTGGTTACCGTTACTCCGCTTATTGCAACAGGATCTATCTTGGCAACAGGTGTAACAGCACCTGTACGCCCTACCTGGTATTCAACTGACTTTAGTTTACTGGTTGCCTGCCTTGCTTTAAATTTATAAGCAATGGCCCAGCGTGGATGATGACTTGTCATGCCCAGCTTATCCTGCAACTGCAGATCATTGACTTTAATTACCACCCCATCAATTTCATAGGGTAAATCATCTCTGGTTTGTTCAAACTTCTGGCAATGCTCAATAACTGCATCAATTCCCTTCACCAGTTTTTTTTCATTTTCCGGGCTGCGAAAACCAAGTTCCCATAAAAGTTTTAACTCACCGCTATGTGTTTCTAATTCTTTATGTTTTTTATGATGGTCTTTGTCTTTTAAAATATATCCTACATGATAAATAAATGCTTCTAAATTTCTTTTAGCAACTTCTTTTGCATCTTTTATACGTAATGTTCCGCTGGCTGCATTTCGTGGATTAGCAAGTGGTGGCAGGTTCTCTTCAGCCAACTGATCATTATAAGCTTTAAAGCTTTTCTTGCTCATTAATACTTCACCTCTGATTTCAATTTGTTTAATGCCGAATTGAGAAAATGCAGCCGAAAGTGGTATGGATTTGATTTGTTTGATGTTGGTAGTTATCTCCTCTCCTTCAGCACCATCGCCTCTTGTTGCTCCACGGGTAAATAAATCATCTTCATAAATTAATGAAATACCTGCGCCATCAAACTTGGGTTCTATGCAATATTCTATTTCATTTAATCCTGCAGCTTCTCTTGCTTTACGGTCCCAGTCAATTAAATCATCTGCATTATAAGAGTTTTCCAAACTTAACATAGGAACCAGGTGCTGCACTTTTTTAAAATCGTTCCCTAATCCTTTTGCAACACGTTGCGTAGGTGAATCGGGAGTAATAAGTGAAGGATCACTAACTTCAATTTTTTCTAGGGCTTTATACAACTGATCATATTCAAAATCACTGATGAGCGGATCGTTCATGATATAATACCGGTATTCATGAAAACGAAGTACTTCTCTCAATTCTTCAATCTGGTTTTCAGTCAACTCTTTTTTTTGTAGCTGATGCAAAAGTGCTGTACTGGTATGTTGAAGTTGTTTGGTTGTTTCAGGTGAATACATAAAATATAAAATCTGTCAGTAAAAATACAAGGACTAATAACAAAACAAATTAAATTCATGTATCATTTTAAATGTTTTTATTTGTTGCTGCTGTTAAAGATAAAAAACAGGCTTGTTCAGCACAATACTCACTTTTTAATAGTTATTTCGTAATTAAATCTGAAATGATGATCCGATCAATTGTTTTGTTACTACTTGCAAGTGTATTTAGCCGTTATGATCAAAAAACGGTTGTTGATAGTTTATATATTAACGGAACCATTTATACAGTTGATGCAGCATTTTCAAAAGCAGAAGCTGTTGCAGTAAAAGATGGCAAAATTGTAGCCGTAGGTAAAAGTGCAGAGCTAAAGAAAAAATATACCGCAACTACCACTATTAATCTGCAAGGCAAATTTTTATACCCGGGATTTATTGATGCACATGCACATTTCTTTGGTTATGGAATGGATTTGCGTACAGCAAATTTAACCGGTACAGAAAGTTGGGAAGATGTGTTGAATCATCTCAGTGATTTTGTAAAAGGGTTAAATGCAAAACCCGGCGAATGGATTATTGGAAGAGGATGGGATCAGAACGATTGGGAAGTAAAAGAGTTCCCAACCAATGAAAGATTGAATGAGCTTTTTCCAAACAACCCTGTCATTATAACAAGAATTGATGGCCATGCTGCCATTGTGAATGATTTGGCTATTAATAAAAGCGGCATCAATGCATCAACAAAATTAGTTGGTGGCGATGTGTTAGTGAAAGATGGCAAACCAACCGGTGTATTAATAGATAATGCGGTTGATCTTGTTTCAGCAAACATTCCTGCTGCAACAGAACAACAGGTGAAAGATGGGTTGCTTGCTGCACAGAAAAATTGTTTTGCTGCAGGGTTAACAACCATTGATGATTGCGGACTGAATTATATCCAGGTTTTGCAACTGGAAAAATATTATAAAAGTGGTGATTTGAAAATGCGGTTGTTTGTGATGTTGAGTGACTGGAAAAATAACTATGATGCCATTTTCAAAAGAGGGAAAATTAAAACCGATCGGTTAAATGTAAGTAGCTTTAAAGTATATGCCGATGGTGCTTTAGGATCAAGAGGTGCCTGTTTATTACAACCGTATGAAGACAAGCACGGCCATTATGGATTTTTATTAAGTAACCGGGAGCATTTTGATTCTGTTGCCAAAGTGATTTATAATAAAGGTTATCAGATGTGCACACATGCTATTGGAGATAGCGGTAACAGAATGATCCTGGATGTATATGCAAAGTATTTAAAAACGAAAAACGATTTACGCTGGCGTATTGAACATGCTCAGGTTGTTAATAAAAATGATTTTCATTTATTCGGCAAGTACAATATAGTGCCAAGTGTACAACCCACTCATGCAACAAGCGATATGTATTGGGCTGAAAAAAGATTAGGTCCGCAGCGTGTTAAAGGCGCCTATGCATTCAATGATTTATTAAAGCAAAACGGATGGATACCATTAGGAACCGATTTCCCTGTAGAAGACATTGATCCCATTAAAACATTTTATGCTGCTGTATTTCGTAAAGATGCAAAAGGGTGGCCGGCCGAAGGGTTTCAAACAGAAAATGCGTTAACAAGAGAAGAAACATTGAGAGGAATGACGATTTGGGCAGCAAAATCAAATTTTGAAGAAAACGAAAAGGGAAGTATTGAAAAAGGAAAATTTGCAGATTTTGTTTTGCTTGATACAGATTTGCTTACAGCATCGTTTCAACAGATACTCAAAACAAAAGTTCTGAAAACCATTTGTGGCGGTGAAATTGTTTATTCAAACAAATAATAAAAAAATCAGAACGCTTCGCTTCTGAATTGCCTGGGCGTACTGTTTTTCTTTTTTGAAAATACACGGTTAAAATAAGAGATCGATTCAAACCCTGCACTGCGGGCAATGGTTGAAATCTGTTTATCAGTTTCTATTAATTGATAACTGGCGTAACCAATTCTGATATCGTTTAAATAATCTGAGAATGTTTTACCTGTTGCCCGCTTAAAAAATTTGCAAAACGCACTGGGCGAAATATTGATGATTGCTGCAGCTTTGCTGATGCTGATGGGTTTAGAAAAGTTTTCTTCAATATAGGTACAAACTTTATTAATTCTTGGTTCACTGTTTTTGGCTTTTGAAATATCAAATTCAGAAGATGCCAGTTTAACCGCTTTTTGTTTTGACAGTTGCCCAAGTAACCAGATGAGGTCGTTAATTTTTTCTACACCGTTTTTATTGGGTAACGAAAGAATCACATCCTTAAATGGTTTGCTGTTTTTAAAGTGAAGGCCATTTTTACTTTTTTGTAGTAAACGTTTAACACTATCAAATTCATGCAAACCAAGCATACTATTAAATAAAGAGCTGGAAAACTGAATAACCACAAAATCGCAGCTTTTATATTTTGCTTTTTTTTCTGTTACCCAGGTGTGTGGTAAATCAGGGCCAATCAATACCAGGTCTCCCGGTTCAAATTCCTGGTAACTGTCGCCAACAATTCGCTTTCCGGAAATGTTAATCTTATAGGTAAGTTCATATTCCGGATGATGGTGCCAATAGAATTCAAGGAAGGGCAAACTCATTTGATAAGCAACCAACATCGGTTTATCATTACCAGGCACTATTTTTTCGAGTTCTGCTTTCATAAAGCAACTGCTGTTTTTTGGATTACAAAACTACGTGATGTTGGCAATATAGTGTCAGAAATTGGAATTATAGTTCAATTTATAACCCGAAGCTTGTTCTAAATTTGTGACCCTTATTTGATTGCTGCGATGGATTAAATAAAAGACGGTAACGAATTTTAATTGTTAAAGACAGATTTTTTTATGAATTGCAATCAAAATAAGGCTATTTAAATTCGTTATATTTTTTCCTATAAATCGCAAACGATTGCAAAATGAAGAAAATTTTACTCTTACTGTTGATTGTGCTGATGACCTTTCGTTCACAGGCTCAACTTTTAAATTTTACTCCAAACTTTCCAATAGATAACAGCAATCTTGTTGTTACGATGGATGCAAATAAAGGAAGTAAAGGGTTATTGAACTATACTCCTTCAGATGTTTATGTTCATACTGGTGTAATTACAAATCTAAGCTCAAGTACTACTAATTGGCGGTATGTAAAGTTTAATCAAAACTTTAACCAACCGAATGTATTATTACAGGCTACATCACTTGGTGGAAATAAATGGCAATTCAACATCAATGATATCCGTGCTTATTTTGGCGTTCCTTCAAATGAAACAATTTTAAAAGTTGCCATCCTTTTTCGTAGTGGTGACGGAACAAAAAAGCAGGCAAATATAGACGGCAGTGATATGTACATTCCGGTATATGCCCCGGGTGAATTTGCAGTTCGTTTCATTTCTCCGGCTATGCAGCCCACTTACAATATGGTTCCGGAACCCATTAATATTACTGTTCCTTCAACTATTCCTGTAACAGCAGTATCATCAAAAAATGCCAATCTTACTCTTCAATATGATGCTACACAAATTGGCACTGCAACTGCTTCTCAAACGGTAAGTGGTAATGCAAATGTCACTACTGAATGTCAGCATATCATTACAGTTGAAGCAAATGATAATGGAATAATTAAAAGAGATACCATCAACTTCAGTATTGCACCTTCATCTTATCCAACAGGTGCCAGACCAGCAGGTTTAAAAGATGGCATCACGTATCAAAATAACAATACAGAAGCGGTGCTTATTTTATATGCTCCTTTAAAAAACAAAGTTTCAGTAATAGGTGATTTTAATAACTGGTTACAAACCTGCGATGGCTTCTTAAAAAAAGACGGGAATTATTTCTGGACCAGAATTACAGGTCTTACACCCGGAACAAATTACCGGTTTCAATATCTGGTTGATGATAGTATCCGTGTTGCCGATCCTTACAGTGAGTTGGTGCTTGATCCTAACAATGATCAATATATAACTTCAACTACTTATCCTAACATGCCAGCCTATCCAACCGGTAAAACAACAGGTGGTTTTGTTGGAGTGCTTTCTCCAGGTGAAGCAGCGTATAACTGGACTAGTAACAGTTATGTTCGTCCCGATAAAAAAGATCTCATAGTTTATGAGTTGCTGGTGAGAGATTTTACAGAGGCTCAAAACTGGCAAACATTAAAAGATACATTGAACTATATTAAAAATCTTGGTTTCAATGCTATTGAGCTGATGCCGTTTAATGAGTTTAGCGGAAATAACAGTTGGGGATACAATCCGCTTTATTATATGGCGCCTGATAAAGCGTATGGATCAAAAAATACATTAAAAGCATTTATTGATGCTGCTCATAATTTGGGCATTGCGGTAATACAGGATATTGCGTTTAACCAGGCCGATCAACCTTCACCATTGGTTTGGATGTGGTGGAATAAAACGTTGAACAGGCCCGCAGCAAATAATCCTTACTTCTACGAAACAGATCAGCATCCTTTCAGTGTATTCTACGATTTCAATCATAATTCTGAAGCAACAAAATATCATGTTTCAAGATTTATCCGTCATTGGTTAACTGAATACCGGATAGATGGTTTCCGTTGGGATTTAAGTAAGGGGTTTACAAATCAAAACTGTGCAGGTAACCAATCTTG
>DAIOWB010000107.1:0-8427 GCA_036758725.1 Lacibacter sp. | reverse complement strand
TAATGATGGCTTCCAGTAAAAAAACAAACGCATTGTATGGTTGCGGTTGTATTGATAGCCACTTAACCTTTGCTGATAAACAAGCATATACCCGGCATCAAATGAAAGAGCAGGTGTGATTTGTTGTTTGATGCCGGCAAAAAAACGGTTTTGATCAAAGCTGTTATAGATAATATCTTTCCCGGCCTGCAACAAAATTTCATCGGCTAGTGCTATCGAAGGAATGTATTTCTTTTTACTTATTGGAATGTTGAGTGCAACCTGGTAACGAAAGCGGGTGCTGTACCTGTAAGTATCTGTTAAGGTTCCGTTTACTACTTTTTGCTGCCAGCGTTCTTCTATGCGAAATGTATTGTTTAATGCTGATTGCCCAATTGTATGGCTTAATTGAAATTGCTGATAAAGACGGGTTTCGTTGGAAAAAAATTCAGTTGCACCCGATCTGTTTGCAAGCCATAATTGACCAGCACCTGCAGCAACTGATAAATGCTCATTTATTTTATATGCAGTACCCAAACGTAAAAAGAAAAAATTGGTGTTGGCAAAAAAGTTGGTACGGCGGTTATGAAAATCGGCGAGTATGCTCCACTTGCTGGCAATCTTAATATTTGTATTTAAGCTCCACCAAAACTGATTTTGAACCTGTACTTCACGGGTGCGTTGCGCCGATAAATTAAAAGTAAAAAGCAAAAAAAGAATGATCAGTAGAACCGGCCTCAATGTTTCAAAATTTAAATGAAGTTGCGAAGGTAACAAAACCAATAAGCTGCAACGTGAGTTTGGTCACTTGAAAAGTTGATAGATATTTTAAGAAAGGAAAAAAGTTTAATCTAACACTTCATACACCATAATCGGGTTTGACTTATTTTTTAAGTTGAGTTCACCCACTTTATTACAATTGAATGATTCTTTTACTTTTTGATAGGCATCTTCACTAATGATGATTTGATTTTCCTTTGCAACAGTTTGCAAACGTTGTGCAACATTAACAGAATCGCCAATTACGGTATAATCTAACCGGCGCAACGTAGTAGAACCAATATTACCAGAAATCATTTCTCCACTGTTAATACCTATAGAAACTTTTGGTGAAAACAGTTCCGATGCAGAAGGCAATGCTGCCACTTTATTTCTTACAGCCAATGATGCATCAATTGCTCTGTCTAAATGATATTCGCCACGGAAAACAGCCATGATGGCATCACCAATAAATTTATCGATATATCCACCTTGTGCAATAATTTCTTTTACCATTACATCAAAATAATTATTCAGCAGTTTTATTACTTTATCCGGTGTTTCATTTTCACTGATGGAAGTGAAACTGCATATATCAATAAACACTACGGTTGCTTCTATGGTCTCATTATCAATTAAAGAAGATTCAAACTCACGGCTGCCCATAAAATTCAGAACCGTTTCATCAACATACATCTTTAGGATGTTGTTTTCTTTAATAGCCTTCATGGTTTCCTTCATCTGGGTTACATGTTTAATGGTTTTTTCCATTGTTAGTTCCAGATCTTCAAAGTTTACCGGCTTGGTTATAAAATCAAACGCTCCACGGTTCATGGCTGTACGAATATTTTCCATATCACCATATGCAGATACAATAACAGACTTTAATAAATTATTTTGTTCACCAAGTTTGGTTAATAAAGTAAGTCCATCCATTTCGGGCATATTAATATCACTGAGCACAACTTCCACATCAGAATGCAACTCCAGTTGTTCCAGTGCATGTTTGCCATTAACTGCAAAAATGAAATCGTACTGGTGATCCCGTATTTTTTGCCTGAACTTTTGTTTAATTAAAACCTCCAGGTCTGTTTCATCATCAACAACTAAAATTTTTGACATCAGTTAATAGTTTTTAGTTTTTCCTTTAAAGAAGTGAAATCAACAGGCTTGGTTAAAAAATCATCTGCACCCAATTCTTTAGCTATTTTAAAATTCTCTGAATCGCCGTATGCTGTTATCATCATCACAATAGGTGGTGGTTTATGAAATTTGTGTTTGATGTTCTCAAGCAACTCTAATCCACTCATGCCAGGCATATTGATGTCAGATAAAATTAACACCGCTTCATGTTCATGTTGGTTTAAATAAACCAACGCTTCTTCTCCTGAAAATGCAAACACAAATTCAATCAGATTTTCCTTAATCTCTTTTCTGAAACGTTGTTCAAAAAGAATCTGTACATCTTTCTCATCGTCAACAACTAAAATTTTCATGTTGTGAATTTAAGTTTTATACAGGTAAAATAATAACAAATTCTGCCCCTTCTCCCTCTTTACTATTCACCTTAAGTTCGCCATTATGCCCTTTTGTAATTATATCGTAACTTAAACTCAACCCCAAACCGGTTCCCTGCCCTGTTGGTTTGGTAGTAAAGAAAGGTTGAAAAATTTTATCAACAAGATTTTGTGGAATCCCCTTTCCATTATCAGCAATCCTTATTTCTATTTTATTGTCAGTTTTTTTTGTTTTAAGAATAACGGTGGGTTCGTAACTGTCAGGCGAAATTTTTTTGCGTTCATTCACAGAATAGAATGCATTATTAATGAGATTAAGAATAACCCTTCCTATTTCCTGTGGTTGAATATTTATTGCTCCTATACTCTCATCAAAGGTTGAATTAAATTTGGCATTAAAGGTTTTGTCTTTTGCCCGCAGGCCCTGGTATGCCAGTCGTAAATATTCATCACACAAAGCATTGATATTGGTTAATTCTTTTACAAGGTTGCTGTTTCTGCTGTGCATCAGCATTCCCTTCACTATCGCATCGGCACGTTTACCGTGATGATTAATTTTTTCAAGATTCTGTATTACACTCTGTGAAATTTCTTTAGCTTCTGTGGTATTTCCTTTTTCTAAAGCTTCATTCATTTCAGCAAGTAATTCTTTACTTACTTCAGAAAAGTTGTTTACAAAGTTCAACGGGTTTTGAATTTCATGGGCTATGCCTGCTGTCATTTCACCCAGGCTTGCCATTTTTTCTGATTGTATCAGTTGCTTTTGTGTAATAGTTAAATCAGTAAGTGCTTTTTCAAGATGATTACGTTGTGCATGTATTTCATCTCGTTGAAGAGTTAAAATATGATTGATCTTTTTTTCTTTTTGCCTGCTTCGGTACACAACGAAGGCAATAATCATAGCGGTTAATAACGCTGCAAAAGCCGAAAAGATAATCCAGTTTTGTCTTGTATTTTTCTTTTCAAAGTCTGTTTTGAGTAAAAGTTCTTTTTTTGAATATTCATAATCTGCAGCAAGATTGGTGCTCATTTGCTGTGCTTCCAGGTTATTAATACTGTCTGCATATAATTTAAACTGTTTAGCATGAAACAAAGCCTGCATTCCATTTCCTTTTGCTTCAAAGAGTAAACTGAGCAGCTCATGTCCCTCACTTTGTAATTCCTTATAGTTGATAGCAGTGGCAATAGCCAGCCCTTTGTTTATATAGTATAGAGCACTATCATAGTTTTTTTGCTTATAAAAAACCTGGCCAATTCCTGTTAAACTCCGGCTTTTATATTCACTGCTGTTAACTGCCGTTGCAAGTGCGTTTGCTTCTCTCCATTCCTGCATGGCCTCTGTATACTTGCCTTCTTTTGAAAACATAGAGCCAAGTAATGTTTTAATAAATGTTTTGGTATCTCTGTCTCTTGTTTCTTCTGTTACTTTTAACGCCTGAGTTAAATAAGAACGGGCTTGTTTATAATCACCCAGCCGGAAATAGACTTCTCCAATATTGGCATAGCCTGTTTCAATTCCATTTCTGTAATTTATTTCTTTGGCAATTTGTAAAGCTTTTTTATAATACTCTTCCGCATCTTTATAACGGCCCTGTAAAAAATAAATAGTACCTATTCCGTTGTTTGAAGAAGAGATGCCCAGCTTCTCACCTATTTGCTCTCGTATTTTTAAGGCTCTAAAATAGTTTTCTGATGCTTTTAAATAGTTTCCAAGATTGGTATATACAATAGCTATATTATGATAAACTCTGCCACTCATTGCGTTTATCTGATGTGCATCAGAAATTTTTAAAGCTTCAGCCAGCATAACCAGTGCACTATCATAATTGCCTTTAAAATTTAATGACAAACCTGCATTTTTATAAGCCTCTGCCATGCCGTAATAGTAGCTGATATTTTTACTTAATGTAATAGATTGGAGACTACAGAGGACAGATGAATCTGTATTAAGATAAGAAAGCCTGAAGGCGAAGTTGTTTAGTTTGTTTATATAAGCGGTATCTTTTTCATAATTTTTTGTACGGGCGTAGTTGTGCAGGACTATTCGTAAACTGTCAATTTCTTTTGTTTGTGCAAATGAAAAGAGCGGGGTTAAAAATCCCAATGCCATAAATAAATTTCTTATAGTTGAATTGCTATTCATGCAGTCTTAATCAAATCAATCTTTTATACATTTAACAGAATTGTAAACACAGTACCTTCGTTTTCTTTTGTATCTACTTTCATTTCACCACCATGCCCTTTGGTAACTATATCATAACTTAAACTCAGCCCAAGACCCGTACCTTGTCCTGTAGGTTTGGTGGTAAAAAACGGTTGAAATATTTTATCAATTGCTTTTTGCGGAATACCGGTTCCATTATCTGTTACTTTTATTTCTATTTTATTCTTCAGGTTTTTAGTGCTTATTGTTACCAGGGGTTCAAAGTTGCCATTCATTTTATTTTTCTTTTCAGTTACGGCGTAAAAGGCATTATTGATCAGGTTTAAAATAACCCTGCCCATCTCCTGCGGTATTACATTTACTTTACCAATGCTCTCATCAAAATTGGTTTCAAATTTTGCATTAAAGGTTTTGTCTTTTGCTTTTAGCCCATGAAATGCTAAACGCAGATATTCATCACACAGCGCATTTATTTCTGTTGGTTCTTTTACTCCGCTGTTTTTCCTGGAGTGTTGTAACATTCCTTTTACAATGCTATCAGCTCTTTTTCCATGTGTAAGAATTTTTTCCATGTTTTCTTTTACATCTGATGCAAGGGCTATTGCATCAGTATAATTTCCCTTTTCTATTTCGTCTTTCATTTCATCAATCAACTCGGAGCTAACTTCAGAAAAATTATTAACGAAGTTGAGTGGGTTTTGAATTTCATGAGCAATGCCGGCAGTCATTTCTCCAAGGCTTGCCATTTTTTCTGCCTGTATAAGTTGTTTTTGAGTTGATTGCAATTGAAGCAATGCATCTTCTGCCAATGATTTCTGATGTTCAATATCAATGTTTTTTTGCTTAAGAATTTTATTAGCGTAATGTGCTCTTTTTCGGTTCCTGTTTACAATCCAAAAAATGACTAGCAATGTAAGCAAGGCGGCAAAGGCTGAAAAAATAAGCCATCGTTGCTGCAATGTTTTACGATCAAACTCCAGTTCTTTTTTTGAAAAATTAAATTCTGCTTTTAATGTGGCTGCAACCCGTTCGCTTTCAAAGTTGTGTAAACTGTCAGCAAAAAATTTATATTCTTTGTAGTGTTTTAAAGCCATCAACCCATTACCCATTGCCTCATAAACGTTTGCAACAATTTCATTGGCATCACGCTGTAGCTGTACCTGTCCCATTTGTTGTGCCAGTTGATCTGCTTCCAATGCATTTGCCAGCGCATCTTTTAATAAGCCCATTTTAAGTTTTGCTTTGGCCGAACCAATGAGTGCTTTGCAGGCAGATGGGTTTTGACTTATTTCTTTGGCAAGTAAATATGCATTATTAAAAAAAGTAACTGATTTGGGCAGGCTGTCCATTTTATAATATACATACCCCAGGTTTTTGGTACTGGCAATCTGCAGCCATTTATTATTAACTCTTACTGCCAGCTGGTATGCGTTCATTAAATTATCAATGGCTGCAGGAAGATTGTTTTGTTCAATAAAAACTTCTCCCAGATTATTATAAGCAAGAATAATTCCGTTAGTATCAGTAATACTTTTTGCTATTTGTAATGTTTTTTTATAATCATCTGCAGCCTCATCCATCTTACCCTGAAAAAAATGAATGTTTCCTATATTGTTATTAGTAATAAGTACGCTTTTTTGATCTTTAAGATCTTCACCCGCCTTAAGTGCCTGATATAAATATTTTAAAGCTTCTGAATAATTTCCAAGGTTAGAGTAGGTATTGCCTATGTTGCCCATGATGGCAGCTTCGGCTCGTTTGTTTTTTATCTTGACTGCAAGGAGATATGCTTTTTCATAGTAAAGCAATGCTTTTTCATAATCTCCTTTGGTAACATAAGCATTACCAATAATTTTATAGGCATCGGTTTCGCCTTCTTTATAGCCAATTGTTTTGCAAAGTTCTGGGTGGCCGGTTAACAAAGTAATTGCACTGTCGGGATAATTATTTCCATAATAAAACCCCAGCTGATTAACGGCGTTAGCATAAGCCGTATCCTGTTCATAATTTTTCTTTTGCTTCAATTCTGAAATGCGCTGTTTTAATTTTTGAACAGTGTTCTGTTGAGCAAAAACAAGTAAAGGGAAAAAGGCTGCCACCCATATAAAGCCCGGAATAATTTTAAAGATTGATTTCATAAATGATAAATCAGCTATTGCCTGTTGATGAACAAGATAAACAGAACTTCAGCAATAAGAAAATAGTTCTCTAACACTGTCCGGCATCCTTTCTTTTAAATGCCCGGTGAGGTTTCAACAATGGTTCATTTTTTCTCCTTAATAATTAGTTGTAATTAATTAAAAAAAATTATCTTTAAACTTAACCATTACATAAATATATGCAACAAATCATTAAACAAACCCGTCCATTTCGCTGGATGCTTACATTGCTTTTAGCTACTGTTTTATTTTTTGCCTGTAATAACGAAGGCACAAAAACAGACAAGCCTGCTGCAGACCCAACCACTGAAACAAAACCAGAAGGTGGCAATCAATCGGCCCCTGCTGTTGATACAACAACAGCCACTAAACCAGAAGGTGCTAATCAGAAATGATCGGGTAATTAATTTTCCGGCAGCTTTTAATTGAACTTTAATTCATTAAAATCTGCCGGATTTTTTTATTTTAAATTTTACATCAGCATAAATCAATTTATTATGAAAAAAGGAGCTTTGCTTTTATTGCTGGTTCTGTTTTTTTTAAACACCGGGGCACAGTCGTTTTTTTATTTTGAAGCCCGACCAGACACCCTTAACCAAACATTAGCTCCTTATAAAATATTTTTAAGTATTGAAGCAAATAACAATGCAACAGGCCGCATATTGTATACAAATCCGATTAGCAATGATGTAAAATTGGTTGAATTGCAATTTATTGATTCTGCTATAACCGCCACCTCCGTTTCTGATTCTGTAATAAAAAGATATCTTTTTCCCAAGGGTGCTCCAAAATATTTAAGTGGAAAAGCAGACTCTTTATTTTTTATACCCAGAATTGTATTTGTAAAAATAACAGACAGTCTTGGGTCGTATTATGAACCACAAACAGTTGAATTTAAAAGCAACAACCGGCAATGGCAGGCAGCAGCATCAATAACAAAAGAGCAAAAAACCTTTGAGGAACTTGTAAAGAACAAAGAATTTGTAAAAAGGTTTTATAGAGATGGTGAACCTTTTTATGATTATTTAGGTGCATTAAATAAACGGGGGTTAAATGCAAATGAATTAAGCGTTACTTTTTATTTTATTGCAATTGCAGCAACAAACGATGCCTCAGTTGGATCACTGGCAAAAAAAGACCTGGCCAAAATGACCGATCTGTTTACCAACCTTACCCAGCAAATAAAAATAAATTTTGTTCCTATCTTAATTACAGGAGAAAGTTTTAATAAATTAAATGTTGACCGGGTTATTGATTCATTAAAACCAAAATCAATTGATATTGTTTTCTTTTATTTTTCCGGCCATGGGTTCAGGTATAACGGTGATGTAAGTAAATATCCACGTATGTCTTTTCGTGTAAGCAAGTTGCAATTACGTGCAGAAATAAATTTGGGTGTTGAAGATGTATATAAACGATTGCTTGCAAAAAAAGCAAGAGTTACCATTGTAGTTGGTGATTGTTGTAATGAACGATTAGGTGCATCGTCCCCTTTTGGATTAGATATTCTGCGGCCAAGGGACCCGGGTACTGCAGGGTTGAAATTAAATATTGATAATGCTAAAAAACTGTTTTTCCCAAGCCAACCTCTTTCTATCATCATAGGTTCAGCATCAGCCAATCAACTGGCTGTTGGCAACCCCGATCTGGGAAGCTTTTTTACAAATTACTTTCAGGCAGAGTTAAAAAATGTGCTATACAGTAATACGGCTAAAGCATCGTGGTGGAATATTATAAAACTTGCAGATGAAAGCACCAATTACAGATCAAAATCGGCTTTGTGCAACCAAACGCCAAATGAAGATGGAAGATGTATACAAAAAGCAGAAAGGAAAGTAATTCCGCTTCA
>DAIOWB010000106.1:0-8480 GCA_036758725.1 Lacibacter sp. | reverse complement strand
TACATTGGCAGCAAAAGCTTTATCTGCTACGGTACTGCAATCTACCGAACCGGTGCCACTGCCATTACCAGCATTATTTTTACTGCAGGAAATTAATCCTGTAACCAATAAAGTGAAAATCACAAATATGGAAATTTTAATCTGAATGTTCATAATTATTTTCATTTAATTAATAAAACGAATCGAAGAAAAGTTTAATTACGTTGCTTATGATTTATTTTTAAATAAAAAAACTCTGTTAGTTCAGAGTTTTTAAAACAGTCGGGATGACTGGATTCGAACCAGCGACCCCGTCGTCCCGAACGACGTACGCTACCGGGCTGCGCTACATCCCGAAATGATTTGCTGGCTCAAAAGTATAAAAGACCCTTGAAATATCAAGGGTCTTTTAAATTTGTCGGGACGACAAGATTCGAACTTGCGACCCCTAGCACCCCATGCTAGTGCGCTACCGGGCTGCGCTACGTCCCGAACTTTGTCTGCTTCTTTAAGAAAGCAGAAAAAGGTAAAAAATATTTTAAAAAACTATTCAACATAGCATCTCAGATTTCTGCGACACTCCCGCCTCAAGCGGGATGCGCTACCGGGCTGTGCTACGTCCCGAATAATTGGGTAGTAAATGTAAAGCTAATTGGCTAATTACAGAAATGAAATAAAGTCAGTGAATGACAGCTTTTAGCCAGTCACCCCGATTGATAAGCTCTGGTTGATTCAGATTTTTTTTGTTGCAGATAAAATATTTGAATCAGGCACAATTTGATTGGTTCCTTTGTGCACTTTGTGTGTTTTTCTCCGTGTTCTCTGTGATTAATTTTTTAACATAGTGGGCA
The DNA here is from genome assembly GCA_036758725.1 of Lacibacter sp. Lineage (GTDB taxonomy): Bacteria > Bacteroidota > Bacteroidia > Chitinophagales > Chitinophagaceae > Lacibacter. The sequence goes on along the minus strand of DAIOWB010000106.1, from coordinate 7,650 downwards.
GAAAGATTTTACACAGGGTGCACAAATATAACAACCTGTTTTTCGGTTGTTGCTGTGAAGAACTTTGGAAGAAGGATGCTGATATTGGTGAAGCAACAAGTATATAAATGCCATGAGGCGAGTTTCTTCGTTCCGATGTGTGGTGCGACATCTGGGCGTCTTACTTTTTTCTAACACAAACATGTCGAAGGCGTCGTCTTCTATTTTGTTACGGTCACAAACACTGGCGGAGAATTGGGACAGCTATTCATCTGCTGATTAATACAAACGCTGTGGCTTTAATAATAGGGTTAAACAAAAAGCCTTTTTTTTGTTTGCGATGACAACTAACAAAAAACATTGAGTTATCCACCAATTTATGATCAATGAGTTAAGTGAAAGTTACCTGAATGTTAGAATCCACAGCATTCATCTACTTATTCACATTCAGGGTTACTGAGATTACAAAGACTTAATATTGTCTTGATTGTTCTTAAATCATTCTTGATATCGCTTACTTCGTATAACTTGATCTTCTGAAATTCGTACACTAACTGATTAAATATTTTCCGAATATTATTATTCTATTAACTTTTTCCTCACAATAATTTAGAAATTTTTTCTCCGGTATTTTTATAACTCATTTTCTTTTCACCATCAAATACTGACTTTTCATGAAAAAAATTTACTCAGCACCACTAACTGGTGTAAAATCAATTTCTGCATTTCTTAAAAGTTTTTTTGCGGTTGCTTTATTAGCAATTGCAACAGCTTTGAATGCGCAGTGCCCTCCTGGTGCTCCGTGTAATTTTCTTACCAAGGTTGGAAACCTGGCAAGTGCCAAAGGCGCTGAAATATCAGCTTTTGATCCTGCTAGCAAACGGGTTTACACAGTTGCCGGACCAGTTATTGAATTTCATACAATGAGTAATACAGGTGCTCTTACATTCGGAGGTTCATTGCCTTTGGGTTTTTCTCCTCCAGCTGGCCAATCTGCAATTCCTAATAGTGTGGCTGTTAGCAATGGAATTCTTGCGGCGTCTTATACAGTTGCAACTGTACTTGCCGCTAACAGCAGTATTCATCATGCTGGCAATGTTACTTTTTATGATGCTACTACAGGTACAGTTTTAAATTCAGTTACTGTTGGTTCATTACCTGATATGGTAGTGTTTACTGCTGACGGCAAAAAATTATTAACTGCAAATGAAGGTGAGCCCAGCAGCTATGGGCAAGCTAATTCTGTTGACCCTGAAGGTTCAATTAGCATTATTGATCTTTCAAATGGAGTTGCCAGTGCAACTGTACAAACAGCAAACTTCCAGGCTTATATTGGACAGGAAGCTGTATTAAGAGCACAGGGAGTTCGTATCTATGGTCCAAATGCAAATGCTGCGCAGGATTTCGAACCTGAATATATTGCTATTTCACCCGATGGATCAAAAGCATATGTGACGTTACAGGAAAATAATGCATTGGCGATCGTTGATATTGCTTCTGCAACAGTTATGCAGATCGTTCCATTGGGATTAAAGGATCACGGCAAACCAAAAGTATTAGGCCTTGAAACTTTTGAGTTTAATAATATGCCTTCAATTGGTACCACGACTGGCGGACAAACTATTAACCTTGGTGGTTTTTCAGGATTGGCATTTGAAGGTTATGCATCTAATGGCAATATGAAATTTGTAACGAATACTGACAGAGGGCCGAATGGTGAACCTGTTGGTCAGAATCGCCCATTTGCACTTCCGAATTTTACTCCTGAAATAGTTAGGTTTGAATTGAATCGTACTTCAGGTCAGATCACAATTACACAACGCATACAATTAAAAAAACCCGGAGGGCAATTGCTTACTGGTTTACCTAATATAAATCTTGCTGGCGGTACTGAAAGCACTCCTTATAATGATGAAATAGGTAAAGATCTTTTTAATAATACATTGCCTGTTGATCCGCTTGGTGCCGATCTTGAAGGAGTTGTTGTTGCAAGCGATGGTTCATTCTGGATGGTTGATGAATATCGTCCTGCTATTTATCATTTTGATCCAACAGGTGTCATGATCAAACGTTTTGTTCCTGCAGGAACAGCTGCTGCAGCCGGTATGCCAGCTGGTACGTATGGCCAGGAATCTTTACCTGCAATTATTAATCAGCGTCGCCAGAATCGTGGTTTTGAAGGCATAGCTTTCCAGGATGGAAAACTTTACGCATTTGTACAAAGTCCTATGCGTAATCCAACATCAACTACTAATGCTACTTTGAATGGTTGGAAATATACAAGAGTAATCGAGTTTAACCCAACTACTGAAACTACAACCGCACAATATGTTTATGTAATGGACAATAATGCCCCATTGGGCGGAGCTACTGACACCCGTGCTGACAAGATCGGTGATGCTGTTGCTATTGGGAATGGCGAATTTCTTGTGGTAGAAAGGGATGATGATGCTATTGACAGCGATCCTTTGGCTGATATTCAAAAGAAAATATACCGGTTCAATTTATCAGGCGCTACTAATGTGAATGCACTTGCCAATGTTTTACCCAATGGAAAAACAATTGAGCAGATGACCCTGGCTGAATTAGCAGCAAGCGGAATTACGCCAATAACAAAATATTTACATGTTGACCTGGCAACGGCTGGTTATAATACTACTGAAAAAGTTGAAGGATTAACGCTTGTTGATTGTAATACACTGGCTGTAATAAACGATAATGATTTTACTGTTGGTGGATTATCGATCAACTACACAACCGGAACATTTAATAATTATCCAAATGTAAATGGTGAAAAACCATTGCTTGGATTGATCAAGTTGCGAAATAATTCCCTTGATGCAAATGATCGTGATGTAACCGGTGCAGCTGCTAATGGTGGAAAGATTAACATCAAACATTGGCCGGTAATGGGAATGTATGAGCCTGATGGGATAGCCAGTTTTACAGCAAATGGTCAGACTTATTATATTACTGCCAATGAAGGTGATGCAAGAGATTGGGTTGGCTATGCAGAAGAATCCAGAGTAGGTGATGCAGGTTATGTTCTTGATCCTGCTGTTTTCCCGAATGCAGCTAACCTGAAACTGAATGTTAACCTTGGTCGCATGACCGTAACAAAAGCAACAGGTAATACAGACGGGGATGCTGAGTTTGAACAAATACATGTACTGGGTGCAAGGTCATTCAGTATCTGGAATTCAAACGGTCAATTGGTTTATGATAGTGGTGACGAACTAGAACAGATCACTGCTTCAGTTTCTCCTGCTTCATTCAATTCAGATGGTACAGCTGCAAGCTTTGATACCCGCAGCGATAATAAAGGACCGGAGATAGAAGGAGTCGCTATCGGTATCATCAATGGAGTTCCTTATGCATTTGTTGGTTCAGAACGTACAGGTGATATTTTTGTTTATGATGTCAGCAATCCCCTTAAGCCTGTTTTCAAACAATATATCAATACACCTGAAGATCTTGGTGTAGAAGGTATAGCATTTGTATCTGCAGCAAACAGCCCAACCGGAAAACCATTAGTGATAACATCAGCTGAAGTAAGCAGAACAGTTACTGTGTATGAAGTGAATGCACCTTCATCCTGTTCAATTACTGCGGTGCCTAATACAAACACTTATACTGGTGGCATTGCAACCAATCTTTATCTTGGATATGGTCCACAGCAATTAACGCTGAATGTATCAACAGTTCCACCAATGGCTGGTGCGCCATATACATATTCATGGACCGGTGGTACATTGAGCAATTACAATACAGCTAATCCTGTATTTACTGCAACTACACCGGGCAGCTATACATTTACAGTAACTGTTTCTACACCTTGCGGTATTACTACTACCTGCAGTATTAAAATTTGTGTAACAGATATAAGAGTAACAGGTAAACCAGGAAAAGTATATATCTGTCATGCACCTCCGGGTAATCCTGCCAATGCAAAAACGCATAGCATCGGTGTAGCTGATGTTGCAGATCATTTATTAAGTCACCCGGATGATAAATTAGGCAAATGCGGTGAAGAACCTTGCCAGTTGATAACTAGAGCAGCCGGAAGTGTAATTGATGAAGAGTTAGTAACCGGTATGATCGTAAAAGCATTCCCAAATCCAACAAGCAGCTACTTTACACTGCAGGTGCGCAGTGATAAGAGTGAAACAATTGAGATAAGGGTGATGGATATACATGGTAGAAGAATTTTAAATAAACATGGAATGCAGAGAAGCTTTAGTTTCGGTCATGATTTTGCAAGTGGTATTTATTTAGTGGAAGTGACGCAAGGCGACCGCAAGCAAATATTGAAGATGATAAAGCAGTGATGAAAAGCTAAAGATGTAAATAAAAGACCACCTTCAACAGGTGGTCTTTTTGATTAATGTATATAAAAGTACCTAATATATTTTCCCTACTGTCCGATCTCAGGTGGGGCAGGTCAAAAAAATGTAAAGATTGTTATTGGTAACCCATTTCCTTTTAAAACTAAATTTCAATTGCCAAGAAATTTTCTGGCGATATTAAGCGGCCTGAATACAAATCTCTTTTTCACATGGTGCCCCCCTATGCGATGCAGAATATCCCGCAGTGTTTCAATCACTTCAATTGTATGATCGCCTTTATTTATCATCACACATTCTGCCATAGCAGCATGTGCCACGTCGGTAATTTCAGATCGTGTAGCAATACCTGTTTTATTCAATGTTTCCAAAACCTGTGTGGCCCATATTACGGGCACATGAGCTGCTTCGCATTCCCATAATATTTCTTCCTGAATTTCTCCCATTCTTTCAAAACCGATCTCAACAGCCAGGTCACCGCGGGCAATCATTGCTCCAAAAACTTTTTTTTGCATTCCTTGAAACAAAAGACCCGGGAGGTTTTTTACTGCTTCGGGGGTTTCAATTTTTATAATTACGAATGGAGGTGCAGATGAATATTTCTTCATTAATTCCTGTAAAGTTTCGAGATCTGATGGAGTACGTATAAATGAATACCCAATCAGGTCAGCATGTTCACATATAAAAGGCAAACATTCTTTATCAAAATCTGTTAGTGAAGCAATGGAAAGTTCTGAATCAGGGAAATTAATTCCTTTATCATTTTTTATTTGCTCCTTTTTTGATGAAACCCTTACGATCCGAATTGCTGCTTTGTCGTTATCATTTTTTTCAATAACACCTTTGATCATTCCATCATCAATGTATACTCTCTGCTCTTTTTCAAGATTTGGGATTATACCAGGTTCATTGGCGCTTATTACAATATCGTCATCCGAGAAACCGGCGTTAGTTTCTGACAGCCAAATTATTTCACCTTCTTTTACTTTTACCTTTCCTTTTTTACTACCCTTACTTAAAAGGTGAGTCCTGATCTTTGGTCCGGCAAGATCCATATAAATTTTGCAACTAAGACCTGTGTGCCGGCAAGCCCGTTTCAATAAGTTTATCATTCTCGACCACGTTGCATCATCATCATAAGCACAATTTATTCTTGCCACATTCATTCCATTTTGTAAAAGTGTTTTAATGAGTGCATAATTTTTAGCAAATGATGAATCGAATGTGATCATGATATATGGGATGATCTGGTCATTCTTTTCACCAAACAACATTTTACATTTACTGATTATCTCTTTTTGAATAAATGCATAATTACAAGGATCGAGTTCAGATTCGTTGTATTTTTTCCCAAGGCGTTCAAGAATTGATTGTAACTGACTATGAATATGACTTTCGGAGCTCGCAAGTGACGATAGCCCTGAAATATGAAGCTTGTCCTGTAATTCTCTTATATCCTCATTTCTTAATGTCAGGTAGTGCAGCAGATTATTAGCCGCTTGTTGTTGTTTAGAATGAATTTTATTAATAAATGAATGGCGGGTACTCACTTCAGTAATCATTTTACTTTCGAGTTCCTCAAGTTGTTGTTTGATCTCAGTAATAATTTGGCAACTCATCGTTTGATAATTGTAGCGAATGTTGCAAATTGTAATTACTGATGACTATCATAATGTGATATGATTTTTTTCTACTTCTATCATCTTCAACCTATATTCCGGAAAATAGCTAAAGTTTCAACTAAATAAAATTTGATTCAGGTAAAAGCATAAATCAAAAGGTTGTTATGAAATTGTTTCTTTAAGATTAATAGAATGTTAGTATGCACATTTTAAATAGGTTTATCTACCTCTTCCTCACTTTTAAATACATTATGCCAGTTAATCTATATCTTATCAAAAAAACCGGATTATGCAGCTTAAAATTTCAGTCCGCCAGGGTTTGCTATTAAAAAGTATGCTTCAGGTTTTGGATGAAAAATTAGGCGGTCTCCTTCCCAAACGAGTCTCATAGCATAATCTTGTGTGGCGGACTCGTCATAATTTATTTTCTATTACAATAGAACGCCGGGTCCAAGGTCTGGCACAGGGCTCGGGGTGAGACTCGGCCTTTAGATTTGTCCAAACATTATAACTTCAATAGACAAACAGCAGAGGTGAACTAAAGACTCGGCTAAGTTTTTGGCTTATTCCCAGTATTAGACCGCTGCTGTTTACCGAATTAGCATTAAATAGAATGTTGGGTTCACGACCCATTAAAGGTGTTAATGCAATTCAATTGTTAACTCGTAAAAACAAATTTATGAAAAAATCATTTACGGCTTTTGTTGGGATAGATGTCTCTAAACACAAGCTGGATGTCTGTTTGTTACAGACTGATGAAAAGCAAGGCAGTTGCCAGGTCTTTGACAATAATGTCAAAGGAATTAAGACAATGATTAATTGGCTTGGTAAGTTATCAACATCTGCAAAGGAGGAATATCTTTTCTGCCTGGAGTACACCGGTATTTATACAATGCCTTTATGTTGTTATTTATCAGAACAGCAGTACTTGTTTGCAATGGTTCCTGCTTTGGAAATTGCAAGGTCCATAGGCATTAGAAGAGGAAAGACAGACAAGGCAGATGCCAGTGCTATTGCTAAATATGCTCAAATAAGAAACAGTGATATTCAGTTGTACCAGTTACCAGAAAAACAACTTATCAAACTAAAAGTATTGCTTACTCATCGCAACCGCTTGGTAAAGGCCAGGAAAGTTTTTTATGTAGCAATGACAGAGCCTGCAGGTTTTATAGATAAACAGATTACAATTGAGGGCAATCGCCAGAATAAGCAGTTAGTGATCAATCTCGATAAAAAAATAAAACAGACAGAAAAACAAATAGCAGAGCTTATTGCTTCCGATCAACAAATGAAGAAAATGTATGATTTACTGATTTCTATTCCTGGTGTTGGTCCTCATATTGCAGCCTATCTGATTGTTTATACACGGTGCTTCACTGTTTTTGAAAATAGCCGCAAGTTTGCATGCTATGCAGGAATAGCGCCTTTTGAACATCAGTCAGGAATCAGCATCCGGGGCAGGAGCCGGGTAAGCCATCTGGCTAATAAACGAATGAAAACATTACTCAATCTGGCAGCATTAACCGCCAGAAAAACAGATGGTCAGATCAGCCAGTATTATGACAGAAAATTAAAAGAAGGAAAAAATCCAATGCTTATACTTAACAATATCAGAAACAAACTGGTAGCGAGAATCTTTGCAACAATCAAACGGCAGACGCCATATGTTTTTACTATGAAATTTGCAGCTTAGATTATTTTTGGCA
>DAIOWB010000105.1:0-8545 GCA_036758725.1 Lacibacter sp. | reverse complement strand
TTTTACTGAGATTACTAAATACTTTTGCTAACAGTAATGCACCAAGTGCAGAAAACAGCCAGCCAAATACACTGATGCCTCCATAAACTGCAAGTGCAGAGGGCATTAAAAAAACACCCGAACCAATCATATTGCCTACAACAAGCGAAGTGCTGGTCCATAAGCCTAATTTATTTTTTTCAGCAGATGTTTCGGTCATGCAGTTATTTATAGTTCAGTGAAAGATAGGATTTTAATTGAATGTACTCAACTGAAATGAAACTGCATTAATATTTTGAAATCGGTTACAGAAAAAAACTGATTAATTTCAATTATAATAAAGAGTGATTGTTATCAGTGCAGGAATACAAAAAAAACTAAACTTTTGTGTTTTAAATAAACAGATTAAAAGAGTAAGGAATTATTATGACAAAAGCAATTTATATCGCCTCTTCTTCTCCTTTCAGTGGTAAGTCTGTTATTGCATTGGGATTGATAAATATGCTGCTGGGAAAAACAAAGAAGATCGCTTATTTTAAACCGGTAGTAAATGAGCCGTTGGAAAAAGAGATCGATGCACATATTGAAACAATTGTTTCTCATTTCGGATTAAACGATAATTATCAGGATATGTATGCATTTACCCGGGATGAAATTCTGCGTTTACGCAGTGAAGGAAATGATGCATACATTATTGATAAAATAATAAGTAAGTATAAAAAACTTGAAGAAACACACGATTTTATTATTGTTGAGGGTACCGATTTTATGGGAGAGGGTGTTACGTTTGAGTTTGATGCCAATATTGCTATTGCAAAAAATTTAGGCATCCCTGTAATATTGGTTATAAATGGCGCACAAAATCCCGCAGCAGATACAGCATCAAAATTACTCTCCACGTATCAAAGCTTTAACGATAAAGAAGTACAGGTGCTGGCCCTTGTGGCAAACAAAGTAAATGAGCGTGAAGTGGAAGAATTGCAGCAGGCATTTGATAAACGTTTGCCAAAAGATGTATTAGGCATTGTTATTCCGTTAAATAAAGATCTGGGCAACCCAACCATGAAAGAAATTAAAGATGCAGTTAACGGTACATTATTATTTGGCGAATCATTATTATCAAACCAGGTAGACCATTCTATTGTAGGTGCCATGCAATTACGAAATTGCTTAACCCGTTTAAAAGAAAATACACTGATTGTAACACCCGGCGACAGGGCCGATATTATTGTTGCTGCATTACAGGCAAATCTTTCAAAAAACTATCCCAAAGTTGCCGGTATTATTTTAACCGGTGGTTTAGATCCCGAAGAACCTATTTTACGTTTAATAGAAGGGTTGCAAACAGTGGTTCCTATTTTACAGGTTGAAACCGGAACATTCGAAACAGTGAATACTATTGGAAATATTCAATCAAGAATTTATGCAGATAATCAGCAAAAGATTGATCTGGCCATCAGCACATTTGAAAAATACATTGATACAGGAATTATTGAAGAAAAAATTATTACGTTTCAACCCGAAGGGATTACACCCCGCATGTTTCAATACCAGCTGTCAAAACGGGCAAAATTGCACAAGAAGCATATTGTATTGCCCGAAGGAAACGATGACCGTATACTCACTGCAGCTGCCATGCTCATAAAAAAAGGAATTGTAAATCTTACATTGCTTGGCGAAAAAGAAGAAATTAAAGCAGCTATCATTCGATTAAATCTCAAACTTGATTTAGACCAGGTGCAGATCATCAACCCGGTTCAATCAGATAAATATGAAGACTATGTAAATACATTATTTGATTTACGTAAATCAAAAAATGTGAACTTGGAAATGGCCCGTGATATGATGACAGATGGTTCTTATTTTGGAACAATGATGGTTTATAAAGGAGATGCAGATGGCATGGTATCCGGAGCAGTGCATACAACACAACACACCATCAGGCCGGCATTACAATTTGTAAAAACAAAACCGGGAGTTTCAACCGTTTCTTCTGTGTTCTTTATGTGTTTGCCCGATCGGGTTTCTGTTTTTGGCGACTGTGCTGTAAACCCAAATCCAACATCAGAACAATTAGCAGATATTGCAATCTCATCAGCTGAAAGTAGTTGGATGTTTGGAATTGAACCAAAAATTGCCATGCTTTCTTATTCGTCAGGAACTTCAGGACAAGGAGAAGATGTAGATAAAGTTCGCCGTGCAACTGAACTTGTTAAACAAAGAAGACCCGATTTAAAAGTGGAAGGCCCTATTCAATACGATGCAGCAGTAGACCCAACAGTTGGTAAACAAAAAATGCCTCATTCTCCTGTTGCCGGACAGGCAAGTGTTTTAATTTTTCCCGATTTAAATACCGGTAACAATACTTATAAAGCTGTACAACGTGAAACCGGTGCATTGGCAATTGGACCTATGTTACAGGGTTTAAATAAACCGGTGAATGATTTAAGCCGTGGTTGTACTGTTGATGATATTTTTAATACGGTTATTATTACAGCTATACAGGCACAACAATAAATTTATTTTGAATGAACATATTTGTAATTAATTCGGGAAGCAGTTCTGTCAAATATCAGCTTATCAAAATGCCCGAAGCACAGCTAATATGCAGTGGAGTGATTGACAGGATAGGTTTAGGAAATTCAACCGTAACCCATAAAACATATCCTGATCAAACGGAGAAAATATATAAAGAATCTTTGGATATCGATGATCATGCAGCAGGATTACAGGAAGCAGCAAGATTATTAACCAACCCGCAGTTTGGAGTAATAAAAAATCCTGCTGAAATAAAAGTAGTTGGTCACAGAGTAGTACATGGCGGGGAAAGTTTCTCAGCAACTGCAATCATTAATGCAAAAGTGAAAGAAGAAATAAAAAAACTATTTCCTCTGGCACCATTGCATAACCCGGCAAATTATTTAGGAATTGAAGTAGCAGAAAAAATATTTGGCAATGCAATACAGGTAGCGGTGTTTGATACTGCTTTTCATCAAACAATGCCTGCAGTAGCATACCGTTATGCTATTCCAAATGAATTTTATCATGAATTTGGTATAAGAGCTTATGGTTTTCATGGCACCAGTCATAAATATGTTTCTGAAAAGGCAGCTCAATATTTACAAAAAGCCGATGCAAAAATCATCAGCATCCATTTAGGAAATGGTTGCAGTATAGCAGCAGTTAAGGCAGGGAAATGTATTGATACTACTATGGGTATGGGCCCCGTTAATGGGTTAATGATGGGTACAAGATCTGGTGATATTGATCAATCGGTTATTTTTTACATGGTGAACCAGCTGGGCTATGATATTGAACAGGTAAATCATATTCTTAATAAAAAAAGCGGAATGATTGGATTAACCGGTTTCAGTGACATGCGTGATATAAAAGCAGAAATTGAAAAAGGAAACCAAGAGGCTAAACTGGCTTATGATATGTATGCATACCGCATACGCAAATATATAGGCGCATATTCTGCTGCTTTAAATGGATTGGATGCTATTATTTTTACTGCCGGGGTAGGTGAAAATGATGAGCTCATCCGTAAACTTTCCGCTTCAAACCTGGAGTATCTTGGAATTAGTTTAGACAATGAAAAAAATCAAGTACGTTCTTTGGAAATTCACGAAATAAATACAAACAGCTCCGGCGTTAAAATCTTAGTTATACCTACAAATGAAGAATTGGAAATTGCAAGGCAATGTTTTGACTTATTAAAGTAAAACAGCATCATACTATTTTATATCTGCATTCATACTGCTTCCTTCATTTTAAATGTAAATCTGTAAAAAACTGTTTTACCTGTTTTATTATTCAAAAAAAGTTCATTTCTTGTAGTAGCAAAAAAGCACCTCATGAATCAACGTATTTATACTGGTGCATGGAAACATCGTTTACGGGCCTTATTCATCATCACTGCTCTGGCAACAGGTTTTACATGCACAGCACAATCTAAATGGGTAACAGACATGCATGCAAACCTGGGTTGCAATGTATTTCTTAATCTCAGCCGCTCTCAAAAATTTCCTGGTTTCCGTTTATTTTCTGCTTTAAGTTTAACGGGAACTTATAATAAACATTATATACTTCATTACGGCCCTTCCATCAGCATCTACACAAAAACAATTGGTGCCAATTTAAATCCACTGGTGGGAGATATACAAATTGATTTTACAAATACCATTTCTATAGGAACAGGCTGGGGTAATACAATGAGTTACATCAAGCAATTGAGAACATTGCACAGTGGTGATTTTTATAATCTTGTTACCAACCAGCGTTACAGTTTGTTTCTGTCAACCAATTTTGTTTTAAACAATCATAAACGGAATCAGATACTTGGTGCTGTAACAGCCAGTGCAGGTGATTTCAGCGTAACGTATAATAATGATGGCGTGCCTTTCAGAGCAATTGCAATTGCAGATGGGTTTGACCGATACTGGACGGGTGGGGGAACTATGTTTATTCATAATGCAAAGGGATTTAACCGGGTTGAATTTGGTTATGATCAGTTTACAGGTTACAAACCTTTGTTGTATGAACTGGCCAATATCATTGGCATCAATATTCCTTTGTATGGCAATGCAGATATACAGGACAGCAGCGGTAAAAGAAAAAGTTTACCTAACAATTTTAATACTTCCATGTACCAGTTAAAAATTGGTACAGGCAGGTACAGCAGTTTTGATATTGGATTTGTAGGTTCCATGATCAGCCGTAAAGGAAAATTCTGGGGTGTGCAGGATTGGATTCATCTCAAGGGCCGTTATCCGTTTCATCCCAATAAAGACAAAACCCGTTTCTTCTTTGGCGGTACTTATAATAACCTTCAAAAAGTGAAATTATGAAAACACTGTTGCCATTATTGAGTGTCTTTATTTTTTTGATGAGTTGCAAACCGGCAATGATTACGTTTAAACCACATGATCTGGATCTCAATTATGTAAAGATGCTTATTGTAAAAGCAGAAGGTGTGAAAAAGGATTTTGTTACAGATTCAGCAATGAATAATCTGGTTGGGCCAGAAGATACAGCCTTCAGCACAATGAAAATATTTGAAGCAATATTGGTTGATGATTATGTAAAGCGTGATGGCATAGCCGAAGAAACAATTATTAATACAGAAAGCAAGCATCAAACCCCATCATTGGCAATCATCAATAATAGTTATAAACTGTATATTATAACAGCAGATACCAGCAGGCCGGGAAGCGCCTGTATATTTATTCCTACCATCTTCAATGCAAATGATTCATGTATTGGATTAGGCCCGGCACTTATTGGTACATGGTCAGCCGGACAAATCAAATATTTTAAAACCTTGAAATTTTATGCAAAGAAAAAAGGAAAAAAAGCCGGATGGATTTATGAAAAAAAAGAAAATGAATTCGGTAAATCAAAGAGTATTTATGATCCATTAAATGATGCCCGTACAAAAGTTGAAATTAAGTTTGAAGCCGATGAAAAGAAAAATATTGCCAAACTTCCTTTTTTAAGAATCATCAATATTTTCAATACTGCCGAAAACCGCTTTGGCGGCCACAAGCCACTCGTATTTCAGATCAGCCAGGTATTTGAAGATCCTGATGCCCTGTTATTTCATTTGTTTAAAACATTCTAAATAAAAACGATCATGGCTAAACCAATAAAAAAGAAAGCAGCAGCAAAGAAAAAAAAGAAAGCTTCAAAAGCAGCTCCCCCAAAAAGAGCTGTTAAAAAAGCCGCTAAGAAAAAAACAACAGGTTCAAAAAAAGCATCTGCAATGCCTCCAACAACTTCTGCCGGAGCTCCTCCTGTAAGAGGGAATTGTATGTGTATGGAAAAAGACGGACTTTTTTATTGCATGAAGCAACAGCCCAACGGATCTTTTAAGGAATGTCCCACTACTGGTCCGTTTGAAACCATGGAAGAATGCATGGCTGCATCCTGTTAACTGAAATCTGTTTTAACTGCAGCTTCAGAATAAAAAATAAGAACTTCTTATTGTACGGATTAATTTGCCTTGTTCGTTATAATGATGATAACAAGAAGGTATGTTGTTACGCCAACATCTTTCAATACTTTAATCAACTATTATAATTATTTTTTACAACAACACTACAAGTAACAAACCAATTGGTTGAATTATACCGCACATGGAAAATTATGCAAGCTCAAACAGAATGATATGCCAAAAATATTGTGAGTATTGAACCCAAAGCTGCTCCGGTTTAAAAAGCAACAGGCTTTGCAGAAGTAAATGAAAAAAGAAAACAATTTGCAGCCATGATTGAAGAACGTCATGGAAGTTATTTACCTGTGCCGTTTGTGTGTGGAACTTAATTTTCTGTTGGAATGACTTTGGATGCTATCATAAAAAGCTTTGGCAGTAAGTATTTGAATAAATTTGTGTTTACAAAGTAGAAGATGGAAATATTCAGTTTGAACTATTTTTCTTTTAATGCAGTTCTAAAAACTATTATAAACCAGCCATCAATCTTTTGGCTGATTTATTTTTTTAAATTATATACGCAAACCTTCATTACTTTCTAAGGATTAGTTTTAATTGCTAATTGCAATTTGTTTAACCTTGTTAGATAAAATACAGTGTCTTAAAAAAAAATTCTGCTACTTAGTTCTTAAAATTCATAATGTAATGAACAATAGCCCATCGTTCTTCTTCATCCTGAATTTTTTTATCAAACCTTGGCATGTCTTTCCTGCCGGTAATTGTTTTATAATAAACTTCACCTGGTTTTTGTGAAAGGAAACTACTGATGAAGAACGATTCAACTTTTGTATCTAAACTTGCAGCTTTGGTACCATTGCCATCTCCTTTACTACCATGACATGATTTGCAATGCATAGAATATATTGATTTACCCAACGCAATACTTTCACTGTTAACCGGATAAGGGTTTGTCATTGTTTTATATTTTGCAGGCACTACCCAGCTATTCTGTACAGATGTTGTTGTAACAGGAGGAGGTTTTGGCACATCTGCAGTTTTAGTATCTGGTGAGGTTGGCGGAGGTTTTACCTGATCAGGAACTTTTACATCCGGTGTTTTTTCGGGTTGAACAATTGGTTTGGTTTCATTAACAGGAACAGGTGATGGGGCAACCGGTTTTTCAGTACCGGGTTTTTTTACAGGCTCCTGTACTTTTATTTTATCATTGGATGCAATTTCTTTTTTAGGATCTGTTTTTATTTCTACCTGCGTTTTATCTGCATTAACCGTGGTATCCTGGTTGGCATTGGCAATAACAAGGCTATCTGCATTAAGTACTTCCTGTTTCACTGTGTCAAACCCATCATCTGTTTTACTTGTTGCTTCCTGTTGGCCACAGCTATAAATACTTAACACAGTCATTAATGAAATAAAGATGATAAAGGCCGGAATTTTTTGTTGAAATATTTTCATAACTTATTTTTTATTCACTGTTATATTCATAAACAAGATAACTGCGTACTTGAGGATAAATGTTACAGAATTAACCAATTAAATTATAGAATTCATAGTTTAATATTCATTTCTGTTAAGTACTCAACAGGTTATTTAAAATCCAAAAAAGAAATCGTGTTAGCAGAACCGGTTCTATCCTCAGCATTCAATTATTTTAAATCAATTATCGCTTAAGCAGAATTGACTTAAAAGAAGGAATAAGTATGAATTATGCAAATCATTTCAATGATTGTATAACAATTAAATTCTTGTTTAATTCCAATTTTATATTGAATTCTGTTCTCTCTAATTCAATTCTGCTGTAAAAAACGGGCAATCAATTGTGAGTACAGTTTTGTTTCTTCTGGAAGCTTAATTACAGATCATATGAGTTATAATAAAAATGAATTAAATAAAAACGCAGACATCATTGCGGGTTTAGAAGGTATTGCCAAACAGGCAGTGAATGATTATCTCGTGGATCCTCAGCAATGCTGGCAACCAACAGATTTTTTGCCTGATATGACAAAAGATGATGCATTGGAACAGGTAGCACAATTACGTAAGCGAACTGATGCCATTCCTCCCGAAGTAATTACCTCCTTGGTTGGGAATATGATAACTGAAGAAGCATTACCCAATTATCAGTCGTTCTTTAATTTATTAAAAGGAGTTAATACAGATGGTAATATGGCCAGTGAAAACGGTTGGGTGCAATGGTCACGTACCTGGACAGCCGAAGAGAACCGTCATGGTGATTTGCTCAACAAGTATCTCTATCTCTCCGGCCGTGCCGATATGAAAGAAGTAGAGATCACCATTCATAATTTAATCAGAAATGGATTTGATGCAAAAGCAGAACAGGATCCTTACCAGGCTATGATTTATACCTCGTTCCAGGAGCGGGCTACAAAAATTGCTCATGTAAATACAGGCAAACTGGCTGATAAAGCCGGTGATGATGTGTTATCAAGAATATGTAAAACCATTGCAGGTGATGAAGCAAGGCATGAAAAAGCATATAAACATTTTATGTCAAAAATATTTGAAACAGATCCTAATGGTGCGTTGCTTGCATTTGAAACAATGATGAAGAAACAAATAACCATGCCTGCTCTGTTGATGGACAATGCAAAAGAG
>DAIOWB010000104.1:0-8654 GCA_036758725.1 Lacibacter sp. | reverse complement strand
TTTAAAGAAGAAACGGTATAGGTATATTTATTGCCACTTTTTTCTAACACTTTTGTACTGTAAATAGTCTGTGTTTTTTTATCAACCCAAATAAGAACTTTAAAGAATGATTTTGTTTTATCAAATGGTGTTAATTCTATTTCCTGCAATATTTTACCGGCTTCCTTTTTTTCACCATTAAGTTTGTAAAGGAAATCCTTGTCATAAAAATTAGTAAATAACTTTTGAGGCGTAATTGAACTTGCAGAAGGATCAAACTTTGAAACAGTTACTTCGTTTGCAGATTTATCATAAGTCCAAGTATTTACTCCATCACAGAAAATTTCCTGTCCACCAGTAATGCTTACACGGTATTTTGTTCCTTTCGTATAAAGTGTTCCTTTTTTTGTACCTAACAATTTGCCTTTAGCATCTTCGGTTTTAAAAACAAAAACAGCCTGTACCGCTTTGTAGGTTTTAAATTTAGCGCTTACAGCATCCAGAATCTTTTTGGCTGCCGGGTCGCTTTGTCCCATATTTTTTGTTTGTGAAAAAACGGTACCTGTTAAAAATACAAATGCGAAAAGAGTAAAAATTGATTTCATTTTATCGGTTTACAATGTCTATTCAAAATTGAAGCCGTAAAGATAAGTAGTAGCGGCTATTGATATGAAAAATGCAAGCATTGGCCAAAATTTAACAGCTTAACCCAAAAGTTGCAAATGCTGATCTAATTCTGCTTCCGTTTTAATATGAACATCCCGGGCTTTGCTCCCCTGGCTGCCACCAACAATTCCTGCTGCTTCCAGTTGATCCATCAATCGGCCGGCACGGTTATAACCCAACTTCATCCTCCTTTGTAATAAAGAAGTGGAACCAACCTGGTTTTGAACAATCAATCTGGCAGCATCTTCAAACAAGGGATCTCGTTCGCTTAAATCAAAATCTCTGCCTTCTGCTTCTTTTTCATCAATATACTCTGGTAACAGGAACGGTTGCGGATACCCTCTTTGTTTGCTGATAAAAGAAACTACTTCATCAACCTCTGGTGTATCAACAAAGGCACATTGCAAACGAGTTAGCTCACCGTTATAACTTATAAGCATATCTCCTTTGCCAATTAATTGCTCTGCACCACCTGTATCAAGAATAGTACGACTGTCAACCTTAGAAGACACTTTAAAAGCAATACGGGCAGGGAAGTTTGCCTTAATAGTACCTGTTATAATATTTACTGATGGGCGCTGTGTAGCTATGATGAGGTGTATACCAACAGCTCTGGCCAGCTGTGCCAAACGGGCAATAGGCATTTCCACTTCTTTACCTGCAGTCATAATTAAATCTGCAAACTCATCAATGACTAAAACAATAAATGGCAGGTATTGATGACCTTTTTGAGGATTTAATTTTCTGCCTACAAATTTTTCATTGTATTCCCTGATATTACGGCAACCGGCTTCTTTCAACAAATCATAACGGTTATCCATTTCAATACACAAAGCATTAAGTGTATTAATTACTTTCTTGGTATCTGTAATAATTGCATCTTCTTCACCAGGTAGTTTTGCAAGAAAATGTTTTTCAATATGCCGGTATAAACTCAACTCCACTTTTTTAGGATCAACCAATACCAATTTTAGTTGTGATGGATGTTTCTTATATAACAGAGATACAAGAATTGCATTTAACCCTACTGATTTACCCTGTCCTGTTGCTCCTGCCATTAACAAGTGGGGCATGGTTGTAAGATCTACAATGAAATTTTCATTATCAATTCGTTTACCGATTGCAATAGGTAATCCAAAATTATTATGTTGAAATTTTTCTGATGACAGTAAAGTTTTCATACTTACCACTGTCTTTTTTACATTGGGCACTTCAATACCAATGGTTCCCTTTCCGGGTATGGGTGCTATAATACGGATTCCCAATGCCGCAAGGCTCAATGCTATATCATCTTCCAGGTTTTTAATACGTGAAATACGAACCCCGGCGGCAGGCACAATTTCATATAATGTTACAGTGGGCCCAACGGTTGCAAATATTTTTTGTATTTCAATATCATAGTTACGAAGCGTGCTGATGATTTGATTTTTGTAATTCTCCAGCTCATGTGTATCCTGAATAATTTTTTCACTTCCATGATTCTCCAGTAAGCTGAGAGAAGGAAATTTATAATCCTTTAAATCAAGAAACGGATCATAGGGAGGAAGATTTTCAACAACCTGCTTATCAGTTACTGTCTCTTCACTTAAATGATCACTTGCGTTTTTTATTTCTAATGCAAGATCAGAATCTGAAATTTCATCTCGATAATTTTTAGTGTTATTGCCCGGGTTTGAAAGGCTTTGTTCGATAACAGGTTCAGGCATCAACACATCTTTACCACTCGCTTTATTTTCATACAGGTTATTTACTTCAGATGCATCTTCCTTTTCAGTAATTGAAAATTCTGTAAGCGGATTATAAATTTGTTCAATTACGGGAGTATTCAGAATTGCACTTTCTTTTTTTAACTGATTTGATTGTTGTATTTCCCTTTCATTTTCAGTTCCGGTTAAATCAAATATCATCGGACCATCCGTTTTTTCTTCTGAATTCTCAGGAAACTTAGTTTCTGATGTTTTCCTGCCTGGCAATTTAAATACAGGATTAAAGCGCCAGATGATATAAGAAATCAATGCTAACGAAAGAAGAATGCCAGTACCTGTTTTACCCATAAACCCCGACAACCAATCAGACGCATAATTACCAAATGCCCCACCCCACGGGAAACCTTCTTGCTGTAGAAAAAAGGAAAAGAAAACAGGCAGTACCAATAAGCCCATCAACACATATTTTAAATTACGGCTGATGGAAAATATTTTTTTACCAAACAGAAAATTAGTACCTGCTATAAAGAAAAAAGTACAGATGAAATACGAAGCAACACCAAATCCTCGGTAAAAAAATAAATGTGAAAGCCAGGCACCAAAACGGCCAAGTAAATTATCTACCTTCATTTCATCATTAAACAAAACCTTAGCTGAGTATTTCAACACCTTATCCTGGTCTTCTTTCCATGTAAATAAATAAGAAGTAAAGGCAATAAATAAGACCAAGGAAATGATCCATAAGGAAGTGCCTATAATTTTATGAGTGCGTTCATCTTGTACCAGGTCTCTTACTGATACGTTTTCTTCTGATTCCTGTTTTAGCTGTTCAGGTTTTGCCTTTTTCTTTTTTTCTTTCAATTGGTTTGCAGCCATAAAACAAAGATAAAGAATGCCAATATCACTTCATCAAACCCCGGAATTACCTTGTGTTAAAGAAAAGCATTATCTTAAAGTTACATTTTCCACTGTATGAACCTGAAATGCTTGCTGATTGCTTTATTGAGCACTACTTTTTTTGCAGCAACTGCCCATGAAGACAGTACACTTTCTGTTCTCAAAACCTCATCTGTTGAAAACAGATATTCTCTTTCGCCAAGTATGCATCTTTTTGTTGACAGTAACAATAATACAGAGTTACAAACCCTTACGGGCAGTAAATTTTTTCATTTAAACGAAATTCCAAATAAAAAAGTAAGAAAAGATTTATTAATTGATTCAAAAATCTATCTGCTATTCTGGATTTTTAACGACGAAGACAAAACAAGGTCTTTTTATATTACTCCGGGAACCTACGCAAAGGAAGTAGTTCTGTATTCCAGAGATTCAACAAATGCAAAGTGGGTTTTAGTTTCCGATCAGGATGTTTCTATTAATAATGAAAAAGCTTACCGGAGGTTTTCTATTTTGCCAGGTAAAGAAATTCAATTGATGGTTGAATGCAGGTTTGCACGTACAAACGTTTCATTTCTTAACCCCTTTCTTATTAATACTGTTTTTTTTAATTACCATTTAACTGAAATAAATACCAATTGGTTTGGTGTAAATATTTTTACTTATATCTTAAGTGGACTTCTATTAATGATGATGCTCTTTGCAGCAGCTAACTATATTCAGAATTTTAAAAGGGAGTTTTTGTATTATTCTATTTACGCCCTGTGTATGGGAGTTCTTATTTTATTTAAAGCTCTTCAATTTAAACGGTCAACAAGTTTTAATTTTTTTTATGAAGAATACCTCGATTATTTTTTACAAATAAGTGGATATGTTTTTTATATAGGTTTTACCAGAATGTTATTGAACACACCTCAGAAATATAAAATACTAAATAAAATCTTTATTGCATCTGAAATTATTTTAGGAGTTTTTCTTTTAATTTTTTCCATTTTCTATTTCTCAGGTTCATCTTATAAATATCTTGCCATTACAGAAAACAGCAGTAAGTTCTTTATGATCTTCCTTGGCCTTGTTTATTTATTTATAGGTGTTGTATACAGAAACAGGTTAATGAATTACCTGCTGGGAGGTAATATTGCTAATCTGTTAATGGGCCTTATTTCACAATACCTTATCATATATCCTTCAACTAAACTTGTCCCTGCAACAGGAATGTTCCGACAATCTTTAATTTATTTTGAAATTGGAATTTTGCTTGAGCTTATTTTATTCCTGCTTGCGTTAACGTATAAAAATAAAGTTGAGCTTATTGAAAAAGTAAAAATGGATGAGGCTTTAAAACTGGAAGATGAGAAGAAAGATTATGAAAAGAAGATTGCTGTATTAAGTGCACAACAAGATGAACGAAGCCGTATATCTGCAGACATGCATGATGAGTTGGGAAGTGGTGTTACTGCTATACGCTTACTCAGCGAAATTGCAATGAAGAAAACACAAGAGGCTCCGGTAACTGAAATTTTAAAAATTTCAAATAATGCAAATGAACTCATGACCAAGATGAACGCTATCATCTGGAGTATGAACCCGGCAAATGACACATTAACAAATCTCATCGCTTACATCAGATCTTATTCATCTACTTACCTTGAGACTTTTGATATAAAATACCAGATTAAAGTTGATGAGCCAATACCTGTAACGGAAATTTCAGGCACTAAAAGAAGAAACATGTTCCTTGTTTTGAAAGAAAGCTTAAATAACCTTGTAAAACATGCACAAGCAAGTGAGGTTAAAATCAATATCCATTTTAATCATCAATTAATTATTGAAATTGCAGATAATGGTAAAGGAATTAATACTGAAAAACTAAACCAGTTTGGAAATGGATTAAATAATATGAAAAACAGAATGACTTCAATTGGTGGAACTTTTCAAATTGCATCAAACAATGGCACAATCATTACCCTGGAAATTCCTATTTAATTTTTTGCAGAGAAAGCAACAGCAGCAAATAAACTTAACCAGCCTGCAATAAAACAAAGTCCGCCAACAGGTGTAATAGCTCCCAGCCAATTCATATTTGTCACTGAAGCTGCTTTAAATAAAGTGAGTGTATATAAAGATCCGCTGAATAGAATAATGCCTGCGAGAAAAAGGTATCCTGCTCTTATATACCATTTTGAATTGCTGTTTTTTAGCAGCATGCCAGTAATAGCTAATGCTATAACATGTATAAAATGATAATGCACTGCTGTTTGGTAGGTTTGTAAACTTCGTTCATCAATAATTTCACGTAAAGCATGTGCACCAAATGCACCCAGCCCTACAGCTAATGCAGCAAGCAGAAAAGCTGTTTTTAAAAAATTATTTGCCATGTCGTCTTATTATTTTTTCAAAGTTTTCAAGTGATAAATGATTGGCGGGCAAATGATACATGGCTTTTGAATAGAAAACTTCCCGCTGATTAAGTTTTTTACTTATAAAATCTTCAAGCACTTTATCATCCATGCCTGCAATTAGTGGCCTGGTTTCTTTTTCTTTATGTAAACGTTCTGCCAACTGTTCTACTGAACTTTTTAAGTAAATGGTGATTCCCTGTTTATTCATCAATTCCATATTATTAAAAAAGCATGGGGTGCCTCCACCACAACTCATTATAAAATCATCAAATTTCATATAGGTTTTCAACACGTTCTTTTCCATAATCCGGAATGCATCCTCACCTGCAGTTTCAAATATTTCATTCACAGGTTTTGCTTCCCGTTTTTCAATTTCCTCATCCAGGTCAAAATGCTTTAAATCAAACGCATTGCTCCACTCCCTGCCCCAGTATGTTTTACCACAGCCCATAAATCCTATCAGGAAATAACGCATAAAGAAACTTTGTTTAAAACGAAGATAATTGAAAACCGATGTTTAATTCAAACGGAAATATAATGCACAGAACAAAAAACCCATTGCATTTTTGCAATGGGTTTTGTATGGAAAGGAATTAATAATTATCCTTCTTTCTCTTCTGTTTTACCTTCTTCACCACTATCCATTTTCTTCTTCAGATCAGCTAAAATGCCTAAGTCGCCCAGAGTTGTTTTTTCAACTTTGCTCTGTACATCTTTCACCGCTTTTTTAGTGCGTACAACTTCTGCTTTTTTCTCTTTAGCTTCTGCTTCTTTTTCTTCAACAGCTACCTGCTCCCAGATACGTGTATGACTGATTACAATACGCTTTTCATTGCGATCAAATTCAATCACCATAAACTGTGCAGTTTCATCAGCCATTACCTGCTTGCCATCTTCTTTAAACAAATGACGGTTTGGTGCAAATCCTTCAATGCCATATGGTAATTGAACAATAGCGCCTTTATCATCTTTCTTTACAACATGACCATCATGAATTGTTCCAATTGCAAATGTTTCTTCCAATGCATTCCATGGATCTTCTTCCAATTGCTTATGGCCTAATTGCAGTTTGCGGTTTTCTTTATCAATGCTAAGAATCTTCACGTCAATTTCCTGGCCAACTTTTGTGTATTCACCAGGATGATTGAAACGCTTTGTCCAGCTTAAATCACTGATATGAATCATACCACCAATACCCGGCTTCAGTTCAACAAACACACCATAAGGAGTAATGTTTTTCACTAATCCTTTATGCTTACTTTCTACAGGGAATGTATCTTCAATAGTGCTCCATGGATCAGTAGACATCTGCTTAATGCTTAAGCTCATTTTACGGGCATCTTTATCAAGCGTTACAATTTTCGCTTCATGCTCATCACCCATTTTAAAGAACTCTTTTGCATTTACAGGAGTATTAGCCCAGCTAATTTCACTTACGTGTACCAATCCTTCTACACCCGGCATAATTTCAAGGAAAGCACCGTAATCTTCAATATTAACTACTTTACCTTTTACATTATTTCCTTCAACAATTGTTTCGGGCAATGTATCCCAAGGATGTGGAGTTAATTGTTTTAAACCAAGACTGATACGTTTTTTATCATCGTCAAAATCCAACACTACAACATTCAGTTTCTGATCCATCTTCAACACTTCTGTTGGATGGTTAATACGTCCCCAGCTGATATCCGTGATATATAACAAACCATCTACACCACCTAAATCAAGGAACGCACCAAAATCAGTAATGTTCTTGATGGTACCTTCTAATACCTGGCCTTTTTCAAGTTTGCCCATTATCACAGCACGCTGTGCTTCAATATCGCTTTCAATAAGTGCTTTATGACTTACAACAGCGTTCTTAATAGTTTCGTTAATCTTTACTACTTTAAACTCCATTGTTTTACCAACAAACTGATCGTAATCTGTTACTGGTTTCACATCAATTTGTGAACCCGGTAAGAATGTTTCCATTCCAAACACATCTACAATTAAACCACCTTTTGTTTTGCTGGTAACCAAACCGGTAACAATTTCACCCGTTTTATGTACTTCCATAATACGCTCCCATGCACGTGTAATACGGGCAAGTTTGCGGCTTAAGTGTAAGTGGCCTTCACGGTCTTCTTTTTCCACTACCATTACTTCAACAGTATCGCCACCTTTCATTCCTGGTAAATCACGGAACTCGTTTAACGATACCAATCCATCACTTTTAAATCCAATGTTAATAACAGCATCTGTTTTTGTTAAGGCCACAATAAGACCGTCAACAATTTCGCCATCATTAACCTGCTTAAATGTGCCATCATAAACAGCATCATACTTTACACGTTCTTCGTTTGTGTAAATAGCAACGTTACGTTTATCAACACTCCAGTCAAAATCATCATGAGGTGTTTGAGCAACAATAACTTCTTTAGGAGCTTCGGCAACTTCGGTTGCCGCTACAGGTGCATTTGTTGTCGCTGCAGAAGTTTCGGCAACTGGTGTTGCGTCCACATTCTCCTGTGCATCAGCGTTTGAGTTAAGAATTTCGTTTTCTGACATAAAATTGTCCCGATTTTGTTTTTTAGTTCGGGGTCGCAAAGGTAGGGTAAAATGCCAAAGCAGGCAAGCATTTCAGCAAGTTTTTAAAGGCAGAAAAGCAATGAAAATCAGGGGCTTTGAGCTATAGTACAAATAGCAGCTTTAGTTCCCCGCCCGCTTCCAATCCCTCCTGCCCTTGCACAAAAGCCAAAACACAGTCGGGGATTTGCAGCTAAGCGGAGCAGCCTGTGAACAATTGAAGAAAAATCAGCAGGTGTACAAATCTTTAAATATTACTTTTAAATACTACTAATAAGATTAAGTAAATTGTAATCAATGACTCCATCAAACGATCCGCTGCACGGCAAAACCTTGGAAATGATTTTAAATGAACTCGTAGCCCATTATGGCTGGGAAGAAATGGCTATGATGATCAACATCAATTGTTTTAAAAATAATCCCAGTATTAAATCAAGCT
>DAIOWB010000103.1:3316-8733 GCA_036758725.1 Lacibacter sp. | reverse complement strand
ATGCTACAAACCCTCCCCCTTTGGGGGAGATGGAGGGGGCTTTATGAGTGAAGAAATAAAATTATTTAAAGTAACGATTGACAACATCACTATTGATGTGGAGCCGGGAACAACCATTCTCAATGCTGCACGTAAAATTGGTGGTGAAGTTGCTCCGCCAGCCATGTGTTATTATACCAAACTGAAAGATAGTGGTGGTAAGTGCCGCACTTGTTTGGTTGAAGTTGCTGCAGGTTCAACTGCCGATCCCAGGCCCATGCCTAAACTGGTTGCAAGTTGCCGTACAACAGTGATGGATGGAATGGTAGTGAAAAATATTACCAGTGAAAGAGTACTTGATGCAAGAAATGGAGTGGTTGAATTTTTATTAATTAATCATCCTCTCGATTGCCCAATATGTGACCAGGCAGGCGAATGTCATTTGCAGGATTTAAGTTATGAGCATGGCAAAGGTGCAAGCAGGTATGATTTTAAACGCAGAACATTTGAGAAGCATGATATAGGTCCATACATTCAATTACACATGACTCGTTGCATTTTATGTTACCGTTGTGTGTATGTGGCTGATCAGGTAAGTGCAGAACGCCGCCATGGAATATTAATGCGTGGTGATCATTCAGAAATTGCTACTTACATTGAAAAAAGTTTAGATAATGATTTTATTGGGAATGTGATTGATGTTTGTCCGGTAGGAGCATTAACAGATAAAACATTCCGTTTTAAAAACCGTGTGTGGTTTACCAAGCCTGTTGATGCACATTGCAATTGTGATAAGTGCAGTGGTGAGGTTCAACTGTGGATGCGTGGCGATGAAGTGTTAAGAGTAACTGCACGAAAAGATGAGTGGGGTGAAGTAAAAGACAGTACAAAAGGAACGCCGGGATGGATTTGTAATACCTGCCGTTTTGAACGTAAGAAAGTAAGCGATTGGACAATTGAAGGGCCATCGGTGATCAATCGTCATTCAGTGATTTCACAAGGGCATTATGTAGGTACACAAACACCAAATGAAACTATTAAAAAAGTAATGGGTGGTAGGGATCCTAAATTGCTGATGAATATTAAAGATGTAAGTGAAGTAAACCAGGTAGATTTGAGCGAGTTGAAAGGTGCTGCCACTTCAGAATCATTTAAACAACTTAAGAAAGGAAATTAATGGACATGATATTTCTATTTTCTGATTGGGCTTTGGTACTTGAAAAAGTAATTTTCATTGCTATCATCATCAGCATTTCATTGGTTGTTGCCATGTATGCAACATGGGGCGAACGGAAAATTGCAGCATTTATCCAGGATCGTTTGGGCCCAAACCGTGCAGGCCCATTAGGATTATTTCAACCATTAGCAGATGGGTTGAAATTATTTATGAAAGAAGAAATTATTCCCAGCTCATCAAATAAATGGTTATTTATTTTAGGTCCGTCACTGGCAATGATTACTGCTATGTTAACCAGCGCTGTAATTCCTTGGGGTAATAAACTGGAATTGTTTGGCCGTACCATTTCTTTACAGATAGCAGATGTAAACATTGGAATCCTTTATGTATTTGGTGTGGTAAGCTTAGGTGTGTATGGAATTATGATTGGTGCATGGGCAAGTAATAATAAATTTTCATTGATGGGTGGCTTGCGTGCTGCATCACAAATTATTTCTTATGAACTGGCAATGGGCATTGTCATTATTGCATTGCTTATGACAACCGGCACATTAAGTTTAGGTGAAATGGTAACGCAACAACATTCAGGATGGTGGAACTTTTTTAAACAACCGGTTGGCTTTGTTATCTTTTTAATTTGTGCATTTGCAGAATGTAACCGTACACCTTTTGATTTAGCCGAAGCAGAAAACGAATTAATTGGCGGATATCATTCAGAATATTCAAGTATGAAGCTGGGCTTTTATTTGTTTGCTGAGTACATCAACATGTTCATCAGCAGTGCTGTGATTGCTACTTTGTATTTTGGTGGCTATGATATTATTCCGTTTTATGATGAAAGTGCCTGGGGTTTTTCAGTAAACGTAATGGCTGCATTAGGTGCACTGGCTTTATTTGCGAAGATTGTGTTTTTCATTTTCTTTTTCATGTGGGTACGCTGGACCATTCCTCGTTTCCGTTATGATCAGTTGATGAATTTGGGATGGAAGAGTTTAATTCCACTTGCATTATTAAATATGCTGGTAACAGCAGCAGTGATTTTGTTTTTGAAATAAGCCCCATCCCGACCTTCCCCAAAGGAGAAGGCCATCAAGGCACTGGGCCAGCTTTTAGAAGAGATTGATTTTATATAGTGTAGTTGAAATATGTAGGGTAGATTTAATTTTATACATTGGAATTGTAAGAAAGTTGAAATGAATAATTACTAAAGTTGATTCTATAAATGTTGTTCGGCCTCCCCTCTTGAGAGGGGATTGAGGGGTGTGTAAGAACAATAGAATTACAGAACGATGCAGTGAGTGACATCCGCCCGGCCTTGCCATTTGGACGGGCAACAGAAGCTGAATAATGAGTTGAAACAGATAACAAAAAGATATTTTTATTTTATAATAAACGAACATGCAATTAACAAACAGAGCAAAACCAGTTGACCGCAGTCCAATGACCTGGCTGGAGAAGATCTATCTCTGGAATATTGCAAAGGGTATGGGTATTACTTTCAGTCATATTTTTAAAAAGAAAGTAACCATACAATATCCGGAAGAAAAAAGGCCTTTTAGCCCGGTGTTTAGAGGTTTGCATATTTTAAACAGAGATGAAGAAGGCAGGGAAAATTGTACTGCATGTGGTTTATGTGCAGTGGCTTGTCCGGCAGAAGCCATAACGATGGATGCAGCAGAACGTTTACCCGGCGAAGAACATTTGTACCGTGAAGAAAAATATGCAGCAAAGTATGAGATCAATATGCTGCGTTGTATTTTTTGCGGATTTTGTGAAGATGCCTGTCCGAAAGATGCCATTTATTTAACAGAAACATTTGCACCTGCCAATTACAGCAGGCAAAGTTTTATATATGGTAAAGACAATCTGGTGATTCCGCATCCAAAGGAAAACCCGGAAGCATTTACCAAAGCAAAAGGATTAATTGACGAACGTAAGGCGAAAGCCAAACAACAGAATTAAAAACAATACAGAAGTACGAACTACGGGGTACGAAATATGTACTTCCAACTTCGTACCTCGTACATAAAGCTTATGAGTATTACTGAAATTCTATTCTGGTTCCTGAGTGCATTAGCACTTATTGGTGCATTAATGATGGTTACCAGCAAAAACCCGGTATACAGTGTACTTTGGTTAATTGTGGTATTCTTTGCTATTTCAGGTCATTATATTTTATTAAATGCACAGTTCCTTGCCATTGTAAATATCATTGTGTACGCCGGTGCTATTATGGTGCTGTTCCTGTTTGTAATAATGTTAATGAACATGAATGCCGATAATGAACCACAGAAAAATAAATGGTCGAAAATTGCAGGTACCATTGCAGGGGGTAGTTTATTACTTGTTTTTGTAGCAGCACTAAGACAAACAGAAGCATTGAAAATTCAACAAGTAAATATGGGAGGTGAAACAGGTTTAATTCATTTGCTTGGAAAAACGTTGTTTACCGATTATGTATTGCCT
This sequence comes from Lacibacter sp., assembly GCA_036758725.1. Classification (GTDB taxonomy): domain Bacteria; phylum Bacteroidota; class Bacteroidia; order Chitinophagales; family Chitinophagaceae; genus Lacibacter. Next base: position 5,111 of record DAIOWB010000103.1, on the reverse strand, counting down.
TTCGAAATAAGCAGTGTGTTGTTTTTAAGTGCCATGGTTGGTGCGGTGGTAATTGGGAAGAAGGGGGATTAGCCCCCTAACCCCCTAAAGGGGGAACATGGGCGTAACGATTATAAATTAATAACAAATTAAATAGCCCCTTTAGGGGTTGGGGTATGCCAATAAATTATTATATCATTCTTGCAGTTGCACTTTTTAGTATAGGTGTAGCTGGTGTATTAACACGACGTAATGCAATTATCATTTTCATGTGTGTGGAACTGATGTTAAATGCTGTGAATTTATTGCTGGTAGCTTTTTCTAAAATGCATTATGAAACAGTAGCACAGTTCAATCCAGCTTCGCCTATAGGAGTAGATGCACAGCTATTTGTGTTTTTCATTATGGTGGTGGCAGCAGCAGAAGTAAGTGTGGGGCTTGCAATTATTGTAATGATGTACAGAAATGTACATAGCGTGGATATCAATTTTTTGAACAGATTAAAACACTAATGAAGAAGTACGAATTGAGAAGTACGATCTACGATCATAAGTACTTCTTACTTCATACCTCGTATTTAAAATATTATGAAGAGTTTTATTGATATTGTTTACCTGGTTCCTTTATTTCCATTCATTGGTTTTCTGATTAATGGATTAGGAAGAAAGCAGTTGAGTAAATCGCTCAGCGGCATTATTGGCAGCGGAGTTATACTGGCATCATTCATTTTAAGTCTGTTGATTTTTAATGAAACAAGAGCTGAAGGGTTCACAGCTGTTACAGTAAATTTATTTGAGTTTATCAATGTTGCTGATTTAAATATTCCATTTGCCTTACAGGTAGATCAGCTCTCAGCACTTTTCTTATTAATCATTACAGGAGTTGGTTTCCTCATTCATTTGTATTCTACTTCTTATATGCATGATGAAGAGGCTCATCATTATGCCCGTTACTTTTCTTATCTCAATTTATTTGTGTTCAGTATGCTAATCTTAGTGCTGGGTGCTAACTATCTCATCATGTTTATTGGATGGGAAGGTGTGGGGCTTTGTTCTTATTTACTCATTGGTTACTGGTTTAAGAATACTGAATTTAATAATGCAGCACGCAAGGCTTTTGTAATGAACCGTATTGGAGATCTTGGCTTTTTAATAGGCTTATTTTTCATTATACAACAGTTTGGATCGTTAACTTATACTGAAGTGTTTTCACAAGCTTCAGGAGCAAGTGTTGGAATATTAACGGTTATCACTTTATTATTATTTGTTGGTGCTACAGGTAAGAGTGCACAAATTCCTTTATACACCTGGTTGCCCGATGCAATGGCTGGTCCAACTCCGGTATCTGCATTAATCCATGCTGCCACTATGGTAACCGCTGGTATTTACATGATTGCACGAAGCAACATTTTATATACTCTTGCACCAATTTCGCAAACTGTAGTTGCAGTGATTGGTTTAGCAACTGCTATTCTTGCAGCAACAGTTGCCATCAAACAAAATGATATTAAAAAAGTATTGGCTTACTCCACAGTAAGTCAGTTGGGATATATGTTTCTTGGTTTGGGTGTTGGCGCATACACAGGTGCTGTGTTTCATGTAATGACACATGCATTCTTTAAAGCATTATTATTCCTTGGTGCAGGTAGTGTGATTCATGCCATGCATCATGAACAAGATATAAGAAAGATGGGCGGACTTGCAAAGAAATTACCCATCACCCATTGGACTTTTTTAGCCGGATGTATTGCTATAGCAGGTATTCCACCATTCAGTGGCTTCTTTTCAAAAGATGAAATATTAGTTCATGCATTTGG
>DAIOWB010000103.1:0-3216 GCA_036758725.1 Lacibacter sp. | reverse complement strand
TTCCACCATTCAGTGGCTTCTTTTCAAAAGATGAAATATTAGTTCATGCATTTGGTGCAAGCCCGGTTTATTATATTATAGGATTAGCCGGGGCATTAATGACTGCTTTTTATATGTTTCGTTTATATGCAATGACCTTTAGAGGAACATTCCGTGGTACAAAAGAACAGGAACATCATTTGCATGAAAGTCCATGGCAAATGACATTGCCATTGGTTCTGTTAGCAGTATTGGCAACCGTTGCAGGGTTTTTAGGTATACCGGAAATATTTGCAGCCGATTCACATTTGCTTGAACATTATTTAGCACCCGTATTTGCTGAATCAACTAAACTCAGTGAAGCACATTTGCCAGATCATTCAACAGAATATTTGTTATTAGTTGTAAGTATTGTTTTAATTGTTGGTTCTATATTTTATGCATGGAATCGCTTTAGTAAAAAACCGGAAACTTCAGATGCCGAAGGTTTTGGAAAAGTGTTGGCCAACAAATGGTATGTTGACGAGTTTTATGACAACATCATTACAAAGCCACTGAATGGTTTAGGGGTTGTGTTTAACCGTTTTGTTGAAAAAAGTGGAATTGACGGAGCAGTGAATGGAGTTGGCAAATCTGTACAATGGGGTGGGCGCCAATTAAGGTTGCTTCAAAGCGGACAAGTAGGAAGCTATGTGTTGTGGATGGTTCTGGGTATTCTTATCTTTTTTGTGATTGCATTATTTATCTGATTATAGATTAACTGTATTATGATTGCATTATTGTTGATATTGATTCCGTTAATTGGTGGTATTGCATCTTTCTTTTTAAAAAATGAAAGACAAGCAAAAACCTGGAGCTTACTTGTTTCAATTATTTCATTACTTGTAATGAGTTATGGTTTGTTGTTTGCCTATAACCTCGACAACAAAATATTTGTGGCAACCTGGTTGCCTCAATTAGGTGCTTCATTTTCATTATTGATGGATGGTTTAAGTACTATACTTTGCTTGCTTACAGTACTGGTATATCCAATCATTTTTACATCAACATGGAAATCAAATTATCAATCATCCAATGTTTTTTATGGTTTAATGTTACTTACACAGGCAGGTTTGTTAGGTGTTTTCTTGGCAGCTGATGGTTTGCTATTTTATTTCTTCTGGGAGCTTGCACTAATACCTGTTTACTTCTTATGTTCTAAATGGGGTGGAGAAAAAAGAATTGCTGTTACATTTAAATTTTTCATTTATACGTTTTTTGGTTCTTTACTCATGCTAGTGGGATTATTGTATTTGTATTTCCACACATCCGATGCATCATTCTCCATGCAATCATTATATGAAACCAAATTAACTATTCAACAACAAGGATGGTTATTCTGGTTATTCTTTATTGCATTTGCTATTAAAATGCCGGTATTCCCTTTTCATACCTGGCAGCCCGATACTTATGAACAGGCACCTACAGCGGTAACCATGGTACTTAGTGCACTAATGGTAAAAATGGGTTTGTTTGCAGTGGTACGTTGGTTAATACCCCTGTTCCCTGCAGCAGCAATCATGTACCAGGACATAGTTATTATTTTAAGTGTTACAGGAATGGTTTATGCAAGCATTCTTGCTATGCAGCAAGATGATTTAAAGCGATTAGTTGCTTATTCTTCTATTGCACATATTGGGTTAATGAGTGCTGCTTTGTTTGTAAATAATGAAAGCGGATTGCAGGGCGCCATGATTCAGTTCTTCAGTCATGGTGTAAATGTATTAGGGATGTGGATTGTAATTGAATTAATCGAACGTCAGTTCGGAACTCGTAAAATGAGTGAGCTGGGTGGTCTTGCACAGAAGGCGCCAACACTTTCTATCTTATTAGTTATTGTAGCATTAGCTAATGTGGCTTTGCCATTAACCAATGCATTTGTAGGTGAGTTTTTAATGTTCAATGGGTTGTTCAAATTTAATATCTGGTATGCAGCAATTGGTGGATTGAGTATTATACTCAGTGCTATTTATACTTTACGAATGATACAAAAAGTATTTTATGGTAATGAAAATGAACGTACATCAAATGCAGTTGATATCAGTTGGTTTGAACAGGTAAGTTTAGCCGTTATAGTTATTTCCATTTTTGTAATGGGTGTTTATCCAAAACCGGTATTTGCTTTAGTACAGGAAACAGTATCAATGATTTTAGGAATCTTTAAATAATATAACCAAGTACGATGAACCTGATTTTAATTTCGGCGCTTTGGGGGGTTGTAATGATGTTTAGCGGATTGTTTATTAAAAACAAACTCACCGCTATAACTATTGCAACAGTTGGAGTTGTTGCAATGTTGGCAGGCAATCTTTTTGATTTTGCCGGAAAGATGATTATTAACAGTGATTTCAACGGCATGTTGCAATACGATCGGTTCTCTGTGTTGAGTTTAACAGTTTTAATCCTTGCTTTATTAATTTACTTTCTGTTGAGTGGAAAAGATATAGTAGCAGTGGGGAATCATCCTTTTGAATATTTTGCTTTGATCTTTTTTGTGATGTGTGGTGTAGCACTGGTTGCTTTTTTCAATAACCTCTTTATTTTATTCTTAGGAATTGAAATTATTTCTATCCCGCTTTATATTCTTACGGGTTCAGATAAGCGAAACCTGAAAAGCAATGAAGCTGCATTAAAATATTTTTTAATGGGCTCCTTTTCTACAGGTATTATGTTAATGGGTATTGCATTTCTTTATGGAGCAACAGGGTCTTTCCAGGTAGATAAATTATTTCTGCAACCTGAAAATAACTTCATGATCTTTCTTTTAATTGGTATTGTAATGATTATGATTGCAATGGCATTTAAAGTTTCTGCAGCCCCTTTTCATTTCTGGACACCCGATGTGTATGACGGTGCTCCAACTGTTTTCACATCGTTTATGGCTTCGATAGTAAAAGTAGCTGTCTTTATCGGGTTTTTGAATTTGTTTGCAAACGGGTTTGGGAAAATGCCTGAAAAATGGCAACTATCTATTGCTATCATTACTGCATTAACTCTTTTAATAGGAAATATAACCGCCGTTTATCAGCAAAGTGTAAAAAGAATGCTGGCCTATTCAAGCATAGCACAGGCAGGTTTTATGTTACTGGCTGTTTTTGCAATCAACGATATGTCAAAGCAGGGTTTATTGCTTTATGCTGCCGCTTATTGTTTGGCAACCGATGGCATTTTTGCAGTGCTTGTAAAAATGAAAGATTT
>DAIOWB010000102.1:0-8814 GCA_036758725.1 Lacibacter sp. | reverse complement strand
TTGTTCTTTTGCTCTTGCAAAGTCTGATTTGAGGAGAACTTCTCCCATTGCTTCAGAGATGCGGATAACAACAGGTGCTTGTCTTGCCTTGTAAATAGAAGTATACATTCTGCCAATACGTGATGGCGGTTGTTTATCAATATTATTTTGTATAAAGAAAACAACAGCAGGTTGCCTGCTGTAGAGTTTAAATAAATCAGCATTGGACGGAAGTTGTGTTCCGTTTTTTGCAAAAAGTACAACAGCCTTACCCCTGATGTCAGTAGTTGTATCGATCTTACTCATGTAAACTACTTCACTGAAATATTGTTTGCTGCTGATAATACTGTTTAACGTTGCAGTAAAATCTTTGGCAAATAAATAATTGTTACCATTAATCTGAACCTGCGCTTCAATAAGTGTGTCTTTATAAATAGGATAAAACTGCTCATAACTCCCTTGATTACCTGCTGCAATTCCTATGCGCTGAAATTGTTGTTTCAGAAATTCAGCAGCCTTCCTTTGGCCTTCGGTTCCGGTTTCTCTTCCTTCCATTTCAGGGCCTGCCAGAACATACAGCATTGTTTTTAAATCGGCAGCAGTAATTGTTTGAGAAAATTTTTCTGCAGATTTATTTTTCTTTTGTGCAACAACAAACAGGGTAAACAAGCTAAAAACAAAAAGTAAGGATGAGCGCATAATTTATTTTTAAGGTTCGAATATAAATGAAAATCCCGCCGCTGGCGGGATAGTTATATGAATGGTTGGTTGAAATAAAAGACCAACTTTCGTTTTTTGATTTTATCTTTTGAATAACTTCTTTAAGCAAAAATGACCAGACAACATTCCGTTGGAAAAAATGGCAAATGATTGATGGTTCAGAAAGTTGAATAATTAACAGGACATCTTTTGTACTCTGCGGTCGTGTCTTCCACCTTCAAACTCTGTAATCATAAATGTATTCACCATTTTTTCAGCATCACCTTCACGAACAAACCTTGCAGGAATACAAATAATATTTGCGTTATTATGTTCTCTTGCTAATTGTGCAAGTTCTTCACCCCAGCAAATAGCAGCACGTACACCTTGGTGTTTGTTAGCAGTAATAGCTACTCCATTGGCAGTTCCGCATAATAATATTCCATAAGATGCTTCGCCGTTTTCAACTGCTTTAGCAACAGGATGAGCAAAATCAGGATAATCAACACTATCAGTTGAATGAGTACCAAAATCTTTAAAGGCAATTCCTTTACCTTCTAAAAAAGATATCAGATCTTCTTTGTATTCAAAACCTGCATGGTCGCAACCAATGGCAACAGGTTTACTCATATCAAAAGGGGTATGCATAGTAAAAAATTTATAATGAATAATTCATAATGGATAATTGTAAAAACAAAGTTAGCATTTTGAATTGAGCCTTTATTAAATTATCATTTATCCATTACCCATTTATCCGTTTCTATCAGCTCCATTCTTCTTCATCTTTTTTCTGTTGCTTACGGTAAATACGTAAACTCATAAAAATGCTGAATTCATAAAGACCATAAAGAGGTATTGTAACTAATGCCAGGCTGAAAGGATCCGTTGATGGAGTAATAATGGCTGCAAGTACCAGGATTACAACAAAAGCAATTTTTCGTATACTCTTTAACGTTTTTGGAGTTAATATTCCAACACGTGTAAGTAACATCACAACAACAGGAAGTTGAAATAACAAACCAATGCCAACAGTTAAGTAAACGAGGTTTTCAAAATAATCACTGATGGTTGGCTTAAAATCAATTAACGGGCTGATGGTGTAAGTTGAATAAAAATAAACCATGAATGGTGTTAAAATATAATAACCAAAAGCAACACCCATAAAAAACAAAACAGAAATCCATACAATAGCTCCTGTAGTTCCCTGGCGTTCTTTCTCATTTAATGCCGGACGAACAAAACGCCATACTTCCCAAAATACATAGGGGAAGGCAATAATAAAACCACCTGTAAAGGCAATAGTAAAAGTGATGAGAAATTGCTCCGTCATTGCATTACTCTGAAAGCGGATTGTAAAGTCCTGCATGCAGAGATCTTTAATATGAATAAAGTTACCTAGATCACACAGCCATTTATAAGTAATAAACTCTTTGTGAACCGGACCCATAAAAACCTGGTCAACAAAAAAAGTAATATTGGAAAACACAAGGATGGAGCCAATGAAAATAGCTATTAGTGCACGGATCACATGCCAGCGCAATTCTTCCAGGTGATCAATAAAGCTCATTTCCGTTTGCTCGGGAGCTGCTTTGCCACGGATGCGGTTAAAAATAGACCTTCTTTCTGATTGTGTTTCCGCCACTGTATCTGAATTGTTTTTGCAAATGTAATTGTAATTCAAGAGTAGAAAAAAAGAAGCCCCGGCCAAATTGTAACCGGGGCTTATTTAAAATACAAGCGTTTTTATTTTGTTGCCAATGCTTTATCAATCATAAAGATCAACATGCCACGATGGGCTCTGGTTGATTCATTGGGCGATACAGCTGTTGCCAGCATGGTTCTGATTTTTTTCAATGTATTAAATGCTCCGCTTTTTGATGCATTATCATAGCCGGTTTTTGCTTCAACAATTCCTATTGCACCTTTTACAAATTCTGTTTGCAAATTCTGACGGTAGATATTTACTGCCGTACCATTATCTGCTTTAAAAATAGCTGTCATCAAATCATTCATTACTTCAGCAACATTGTATGTATTGCCATATAATCCGCTGTTATTGATACGGCGTAATGTTGTAGGATGCAGTAGCGATGCAAGAATGTTTGTTTGAAAGTTCTGTACTACTGATGTGTGTTTTGGATCTTCCGGTAAACCAAAGAAATTATAACCTCTGCGTTGAATTTGTAAATAAGGCAATACCTGAAGGTCTTTATCAAAGGCATTTGGAGCAAATACATTCTTTGCTAAAAAGGCCATTGCTTTTTTCTGATATTCAACAGGAGTAATGGTAAATGGTTTGCTTCCGGGATTTTGGCCAGGGAAACTTCTGTCAACCTGTACACCACCAATATAGCGGCTGATAGCGTTAGCCATTGAAAAACGCTGGCCATTTAATACAGCATAACGAATTTGAATTTCCTGGTATGATTTATCACCCTTTGAATATTTGGAAACAAGTTTACTCATTGCATTGTTTACAAATTTGAAACGGTCTTCTCCATAAGTAACCATATCATTACTCATATCATTAACCATCACCCGAGGGTCAATACCATTGCCGGGGCTACGCATATCATCGGCATCATTACCAAACGTAAGATTGGGTTCATGGCTGCGGCGTAGTAATGCATTCAATCCGCTTTGCTCTTGTCCTTCAGGAAACTCACGGTAACCAAATTCAATGGCCCACAAATCATAAGGCCCTGGTTTCATGGTATAATAATCTCCTTGCTTGCTTCTGTCGCTGTTGATGTTGATTGCAGGATAATCCATTACAGAGCCCTGTAACCCCATTTTTTGGGTAATAGATTTATTATGTACTTCTGTTGGGCTTAGCATTTGAGTTGCTTTCATATTATGATTTAACCCAAGGGTATGACCCATTTCATGTAATACTAAATAATAGAGAAACTGTTCATGTGCAAGCCTTACTTCTGTTTCAGCACCATCTGTTGCACTGGTTGTAATAAGGGTTGTGCCTGCCAGGTATTGTTTTGCTAATTCTGCACCAATAGAGCAATTCACCCAATGTTTACGCATATTTACAGGCAGCATCTCTAACAGATTTTTTGGTTGTTCATTTGATGTGAAGCCGGCGTTTGTTTCTTCAGTAACATCTAAGAAAGGTGTTTGAGCACCGCTTCCCCATTCAATTGTGATATCGCTACCAAGAATTTGTCCGGTCATTGGGTTTACAAAACTTGGTCCAATGGCGCCATAAGAAGGATTTGCTGATGATACCCAACGAATTACATTGTAACGGATATCTGCAGGATCCCATGTGGCATCTTCGGGCATAATTTTCATTACCACTGCATTTTTAAAGCCTGCTTTTTCAAAAGCTTCGTTCCAGCGTTCGCCGGCAGCTTTAACAATGTTTCTGTATTCAAGCGGAGTGGTATTTTCTACCCAAAACGTAATAGGTTCAACCGGTTCACTTAATGATGCTGAAGGATCTTTTTTCTTTAAATACCAGCGGTTAATTACATCACGGTAATTGGTTATTTCATTTGATGTAAGGTCATCAACTTCCTGAGTAAAGTAACCAATACGTGGATCGTCCATTCTTGGTTTAAAATCATTTACCGGCACTTCAAGAAATGAATGTTGCATTTTTACACGTACATATCTTGCATCAGTAATGTCTTTGCCACCACCATTATAAGGAGCAGGGTTATCATAAGCTAAATCAACAATTACATCTGTATTGTTGGGGTAAGAACGGATGTTATTTACTTTGCTTTTTGATGGATTGTAACCACCTAAATTAAAAAACATAAACGAAGGAACAGTAGGAGGCATTAGTGGTTTTACAGGATCAAGCTTTTCGCTTACAAACAACTGATCTGTGCTAATGAGGTAACCCGTTGAATCTTCAATTGAAAATTTATCAGTATAAAATACCGCATCAGCTACATCTACATTGGCCGATTTGCTTACTGCATTTTTTGGATCATAATAAAAGTTAGTATTTACTAGGTAGAATTCAATTTTATCAAACGATTTTTTCAATTTAAAAACCGCTGTTGCACGATGCATGCTCTGGTTCAGAAACAAAGTAGTAGGTCCGCTTAATGAAAAACTCTGGTAAATAAAATCTTTATTCAGCTGATCTTTTCTTACGTACATCTGTGTGCTGCCTGTTACCGTATCCTGGTAAATAGTAAACAACCCGATATATTTTTTACTGCTTTTTACTTTATCTGCAATATTTGGTTTGGGTGGCGTTTTTTTAGAAGTATCTGCAGGTGGTGCACCGTTACTATTGGTTGGTGGCTTAGCCTGCGAGAACAAGGAGCCTGAATAAATAAGGAATATGCTTGATAAAGCAATAGCAATCTGTTTCTTCATAAATGATAATTTATTGATTATTGGTTGTAGCAAACAAGGTATAAAATTGTTTTTGAGAAAGAAAGGTCTTTGTATAAGCGGGCACGGGACTGTGTAACTGGTTATACAGATTATTAATGCAAGATTTTCATCTTTACTGTTTCAATCCTGGTTTCATTTACCGTTAACACATCAAATTCATAATTATCAATGATGATGCGCTCTTTTGCAACAGGGATAGTTTCATGATGCTGCACAATATAACCACTGAGTGTTTCAGCATCTGAATCTTCTTTAAATTCAAGATTGTATTTTTCACTGAGGTAATCCAGTTCAAGCCGGCCACTGAAAATAAATTCATCATCGGCAAGTTGTTTTTCAATAAACTCTTCAATATCATATTCATCCTGTATTTCACCAAAAATCTCTTCCAGCAAATCTTCCATGGTAACAATGCCACTGGTACCTCCAAACTCATCAACAACCCAGGCAATACTTTTACGTTCTTTGGTAAACAGGTTAATTAAATTGGTTAAGCCCATACTCTCCGGCACTGCAGGAATTGGCAATAAAATAGATTGAATAGTAGAAGGCTTTCTGAAAAGATCAAGATGATGTACATATCCCAGTATTGTATCGATGGTGCCATCAAATACAATTAACTTACTGAGTTTGGTTTCAATAAATTTTAGTTTTAATTCATCAAGTGTTGTTTTTATATCAACACCAACAATTTCTTTTCGTGGAATTAAACATTGTCTCACTTTTATACTGGGAAGCGATAATGCGTTTTCAAACAACTCTGTATTGAGTTCCTGCCCTTCCTCATTATTTTCTTTTGTTTGCTGAATAAAATGTTCCACATCAACCCGGATAAACGCCTCTTTCTTGTCATTGATTTTTACATCAAACATATACTTCAATACCCAGCTTGCAATTTGTTCAAAAACAGATGCAACAGGTGAAAAGATGCTGTAAAAAAGCTGAATGGTTCGTGCAAAAAAGGGGAAAACAACATTGCTTTTTGTTCTGAAAAACGATTTAAACAATGTTTGAAAAAATAAAAGAATAATAATAGCCGCCATTGCTTCCAGTAGAAAGAGCAAAGGCGAATTTTGAATTACCTGTGGCACTTGTTTCCAAAGAGGATCCATAGCATGTGTGAAAAGCAGAATAAAAAAGATAACTGTAAAATTGATGGCAACAAGAAGTGCTCCGGTAAAGCGGCTTTGGTTTTCAAAAAAGTTGCTGATAATTTTTCCGCTGGCTAATCCCTGTTTCTTTTTGAGTTCAATGGAAAAACGATTCAATGAACTGAACGCAGATTCAATGCCACTGAAAAAACCCAGTAACAGTAAACTGATTATTATTAAACTAATTAATATCCAATCCATTTTTTCTTAAACGATTTTGTTTTTAAATATAAACTTTTTCAGAAAGAACGCTTGCATTGTTATTTGCTGTTATTTAAAAAATCAGATACAATTTGTTCTGCTTCTTTACAGGCTTTTGCCAAATCATCATTGATGATTACTTTATTAAACGAGTGTTTAAATGAAAGTTCATAAGCTGCTTTATTAATACGGTCCTGCAGAGACGCCTCTGTTTCTGTGCCTCTTTTCTTTAACCGGTGTTTTAATTCATCAACAGATGGGGGTTCAATAAAAAGTGACAATGAATGCCCGGGCAATAAACCCTGTACATGTATTGCGCCTTTTACATCAATATCCAATACTGGTGTTTGTTCATTGTTCCAGATGCGTTGCAATTCATTTTTTAATGTTCCGTAATATTTGCCTTCATACACCATTTCCCATTCTACAAATTCGTTTTGTTGAATCTTATGTTGAAAATCTTCTACACTTATAAAATAATAATCCACTCCGTTTTTTTCATGTGCCCTTGGTTCTCTTGTTGCAGCAGAAATAGAAAATGCAAGTTGGGGGAATTGCTTCATCAGGTGTCTTGTAATAGAAGTTTTTCCTGCACCCGAAGGGGCTGTTATAATGAGTAGTTTATTTTCCCTGGCCATGTGCAAAGAAAAGAAGAAAACAGGAAAGCTGAACTTGTGAACGTAAGGCTAAAAAATTATTGCAGATGCCTTCTGATGTTTGAATGAAACTCTTTAATTGCTTTTGTGTGAAAAAACGGATAAATAAATTTATCTCTGAACCAGTTTCCGCTTTTATATAGTGTGTGATGTTTAATTTCTGTAAATCCTTTTGGGCATTGTTTTAATTGTATTTGCTGGCAACCCAAAGACTTTCCTTTTAATAGATAAGAGGTTTCAATTGTCTTTTCTTTTTCATTTACCCCGGTAATTTCATGGCCAACAGCAACTTTTGCAAGCCCGTTAAGCACTTTTACACAAATCAATACAATTTGCCCTGCAGAAGCTCCTGCATATTCATCATCCATATATGAAATTTCATTATTTCTACGACAATATTGCAAACCAAATTTCAGCATCTTTCCATTCCATGCATGTTTTGGATGTATGTTTTTATACGCATCCCAAACTTCATTTAATGGTTTTTGAATGGTAAATGTTTTTGAATGATGATGAAAACCTTGAATTTCAGGATTGTGGCGTGAATAAGATTTTAAATCAGCAAAATCACTTAATTGTAACAGGTTGTTATCATGAATAAAAGATTCAACTTCTTTATTATGAATGCGGGAAAAATCTATATTTTGATGTGGTTTCAGCAATTGTTTAATTTATTTACAAAAGGTACGTTGTTTTATTTGTGTAAAACGAATATAACAAGTTCTTATCTTTTTAATAACGTTCAGTATTTTATGAGGTTAATAAAACCCGATGCATAAAAAAGATTGAATAGTTGTATGAGAGATATTTTTTTCATATACATATTTTGCTTAATTTAATTGTTGATAGAGAACTATGAAGCAAAACCCTGCTAAGAGAACAACCAAAATAAGCAAGAAGGCCGTTAAGAAAATACCTGTTATTTCTGCAGCAAATGCCAAGCAAACAGTTGAGGCAAAGCTATTTCCTGTAGTGATTGTTACCGATCAAAACTTAATAATAAAAAACTGGAATAAAGAAGCTGAAGCTCTGTTTGGATGGAGTACAAAAGAAGCTATTGGAAAACACCCGGATAAATTATTTCAAACCCTTTATTCAACTTCTACAACTGCTGCGGTTCTAAAAAAAATAAAACATGCCGGTTCATTTTCCGGAGCTGCTGTACAGAAAAATAAAAATAAACAAAGTATAAAAGTTCAATTAGCAATTACTGCTCTTTACAATAAAGGAGGGAAACTAACAGGAACTGTATATATAATAAACTTAAAAACAAGAGTAGAAAAAGTAAAAAAGGAAACTACAATTCCGGCATTAAATAATGTATTTGAAAGAGTAACAGATGCGTTTGTAGCTTTTGATAATGATTGGCGTTACACGTTTGTAAATAAGAAGGCAACTGAACTTTTAGGAAAATCAAAAAAACAGTTAATTGGTAAAAATGTATGGGAGGTTTTTCCTGATGGTATTGATCAACCTTTTTATAAGGCATTACACAAAGCCAAAAAAACACAAAAGCCATCACATCTTGAACTGTATTATCCACCGTTTGATCGTTGGTATGAAGATCATATTTATCCATCCGAAAACGGCATTTCTGTATATTATCATGATATAACTGAAAAAAAAGTTGCAACACTTAAATTAAAGGAAAGTGAAGAAAAATACAGAACTCTTATTGAACAGGCCTCTGATGCAGTTATTATTTATTCGCTTGACGGTACCATCTATGATTTTAATAAAGCTGCATACGAACAAAC
>DAIOWB010000101.1:5430-8832 GCA_036758725.1 Lacibacter sp. | reverse complement strand
TTCAACTTCCTGCTTCAGCAAGTATTTTTGTTTTTTTCTCCATTTTAATTGCTGCATCGGGTTCGCTTGCTTATTGGCTTGATACCTGGAGTGTACCTGTTGCACTATTGCTTATTTTAATTTTTAATTTTTTATTTCAGTATGAGTTTATTGATATCCGTAATAAAGCCTTTGGATTAAATTATGAAGACAGAAATAGCAGACCCGAATACTCGCTTTCTGCAATGATAAACCTGTGTACTGCAGATCAGGTAACAAAAGACAGTTTAAACATGATACAGGTTCTGGAAAACTGGAAGAAAAATCAATCAGAAAAAAAGCCTTTGCTCTATATTATTAATGTAAGCGGTGGCGGTAATCGTTCTTCAACATTTACAGTGAATGTATTAAGTGAACTAGATCGTTTGCTCAATGGAAAATTGATGCAAAAAACTTTTTTATTTTCCGGCGCTTCCGGCGGTATGCTGGGAGCAACTTATTACAGGGAGTTGTACAGACAAAAACAAAAAGGGAAAACTGTTGATTTCACTGCATCAACCATTTCATCAAATATTTCAAAAGACTTACTTAATCCTATTTTCTCTGCCTATGTAACAAGAGATCTTGTAACACCGGCACAAAAATTTTCTGTGGGGCCATACCGCTATGTGAAAGACAGAGGTTATTCGTTTGAAGAGCAGTTTAATTATAACACGGGGAATATATTAAGTAACCGTTTAATTGATTATAAAGAAGATGAGTTTAATGCACAAATACCAATAGGTTTGTTTGGGTCAACCGTTTCTCAAGATGGAAGAAAGCTCATGATCTGCACTCAACCAATCAGTTTTTTAATGAGACCAAAGTATGATAGTGTTAGTAAAACAACTCCTGAACCAGATGCCATTGATTACTGTGCATTTTTCAAAAACCTGAACCCTTATAACATTCGCATGCTAACAGCACTTAGAATGAATGCTACATTTCCTTATGTGTTACCTAATGTATGGTTACCCACAAAACCAATTGTTGATGTAATGGATGCAGGGCTCCGTGATAATTATGGACAGGAAATCACTCTTCGTTTTTTACATGTATTTAACGATTGGATTAAAGCAAACACATCTGCTGTTGTTTTTATACAAATCAGGGATCGTAAAAAAGGAGAATGGAATGAAGATTTAAAAGAACCCGGCATTGGTGATATTTTATATAAGCCTGTAACTACACTTCAATATAACTTTTATAAAATACAGGATTATATGCAGGAGAGTTTAGTGAGTTATTCAATAAACAATATCTCATTGCATCGTTTTACATTTATTTATCAGCCTAAAGAAATTAAAAAAGGAGCAGCATTAAGTTTTCATTTAACAGCAAGAGAAAAAAAAGATATCGTAAGTGCAGTTTCAAATGAAAACAATACAGAGTTATTTAAGCAGATCAAAATCCTTGAACAATCAATCAACCCTTCTCAGGGAACAAGTAAAGAATAAGCATGTGGCAGAATTTTTATTGTAATGATCTTTGCTGTTTCTTTTCCATCGCCATCAATGTGTAACGGAGCCATTTGATGATTTTCAATTGTTAATTCATCTGTTTGAAAATAAGTTATAGTAGAGTGTTTTGTAAAATCCTTTGTAAATTTTCCAAAACGGATATGCCATAAAACCTGCAATGGCAATAAAAATAAATTTGTTTTTTCAACTGCAACCACATCAAGCAAACCATCTGTTAAACTGGCTTTTGGTGCTATTGTTATATAATTTCCAAACTGGTTACTGTTTGCAATACTTATAAAATAGGCATTCAGTTTCAGATTAATTTCTTTTGATTGTACTGTAAATGAATATGTTTTTATACCTACTAGATTCTTAAGTCCTATTTGTACATATTTCCAGAAACCTCTCCGCTCCTGATTATCAAAATCATGTGCTACCTTTGCATCAAAACCCAATCCGCTAAGCATACAGGAGAAATGTTCATTTAACATAAAACCATCAACCCTCTGAGCATGTCCTTTAAAAATAACATCTAATGCTTTGTTTGGGTTTTTTGAAATTCCTGCTGCTAATGCCAGGCCGTTCCCTGATCCTCTAGGAATAATACCAAAGTTGACCTGGAGATCTTTCAGTTGAGCAGTTACTGCACTAATGGTTCCATCGCCACCAGCAATAATGACATCTGTAATTTTTTCTGATGAAATTTTTTCTCTCAGCTGATTATAGTTTGCATCGGCACGGCTATGCTCAATTGTATAATTAACTGATGCAGCTTCACATCTTTGTTTAATGAGTTGTTGCAACTGTTCTCCCTTATGAACACCTGCACGGGGATTCAATAAAAATAAAAAACGACGTTCCATAACGTCGCAAATCTAAATGTGATTAATGAATTAAATAGAAAAGATTATTATTTTACTGGGAACAGGATGTCTCTGTTATACAACCAAACAGCATTTTGCAGATTTATATTTGCTTTCCTTCTGAATAAAGCAGCAACAAAATTAATGAGGTTTCCTCCATAGATCATAGCAATACCTGCATCCTTATTTTTTTGTGAAACAAAGATCCCTGTTACAGAAGCAGCCAACCCTATAAAAGGTAAAATAGTACCGGGCTTTTTATTTTTTAAATAGAGTTTATAATGAAGTGTTGCATCTGGAGAAACCAGCATCAGGTTTTGAATTTCATTTTTGCCCAATAAAAAACCATTCATTGTAATACCATTCCCAATTTTAAATGTTTTGTTTTTGTATTGTATACGCATGGAATCGTTATTGATTTGTGCGTTTGATTGTGCAACAAAACAGATCAATAAAACCGAGACAAATGCTTTTCTCATTTCAACTTGTTTTTTATGTTGATTCAAAAGAAATAAGAGTTACCATTTCAATAATGCACTTGCCCAGGTAAACCCACTTCCAAAAGCAGCTAAACAAATTAAATCTCCTTCTTTTATTTTACCCTGTTCCCAAACTTCACATAATGCAATGGGTATTGAAGCCGCTGTTGTATTACCATATTTCTGTATATTATTATAAACCTGATCGTCTCTTAATTTCAATTTGTGTTGCACAAATTGAGCAATCCTCAAATTTGCCTGGTGAGGAATGAGCATGTTTAAATCTGCAGGTTGGTACCCATTTGTTGAAAGCGATTCTAATATTACTTCAGGAAATTTTACAACAGCAGTTTTAAATACATGCGGACCATCCATGTAAGGAAAGTTCTCAGCATTATCAATCATTTGATGGCTCATAAACATATCAGCTATTTCAGCTTTATTAAAACTTGCCAGGTTTTCTTTCCAGTGATTGGCATGGGTGCCCGGATTATACATAGCTAAAATTTCTGCATCAGTACCATCACTATGTAAATGTGTGCTGAGAATGCCACGGTTTTCATCAGTTGTTGGTTGCAG
>DAIOWB010000101.1:0-5330 GCA_036758725.1 Lacibacter sp. | reverse complement strand
GTTTCATCGGTTCTATGGGCATATCTTCTTTCTTTTATTCCTGTACGTTCCTGAATCCATTCATCATTGGTATCCATGTACTTTGTTAAATCCTGATTGGTTACAACATTGAAAGGTACATACATACCAATTCCTGCAATTTTACTGCGTATCATATAGCAAACAATTTTAAGAACGGAAGTTAGGAAATAGAAAGGAATTGGAATTAGATGATATGATTGACGGTTTTTATGCCTTTTGAGATTCTTAAACCCCTTCAGCTTTCTTTGTTTGTGTATCTGTATTGTATTGGTTCATCCTTACAAGGTATTGATCATTGCTTTCAATAATAATACCCGGGGGAAATATTGAGGTTTCATCCAATTGAATTGCATCTTTAAAATGCTCCTGTTTTAAACCATTACAATTCTTAAATGAGCAGGCTTTAAAATCAGTGGTATCAAAAGCACAATTTTCAAAATCAATATTTTCAAACAAAACTTCTTCAAATTTTACCTGTGAAAAACTGATGTTTTTTAGTGTCCCGTTCTTAAAAGAAGATTGTAAAATTTGAGAACCAGAAAAACTGCTTTTAAATGCATAAATATTTTCAAAGTGAACTTCTGCAAAGGTTGCACGGCCAAATGCGCTTCTTTCTATACGGGTTTCAGTTGTTGTTACTTCAGCCATATAAACATAATTAAAGTCATTCTGAAAGAGCCGCATGGAAATACTTCCACCCTTTTTTGCCAGGTATGCTTTGCGTAAAAACATGGCATATGCATCTGCTGTTACCTGCTTGTGCCAAACCAGTTTGTACTTTTGAAGTGTAAATAAATCAAGAAAGTCTTCATTATATTTTTTAATTACTTCATTCTTATTGTAGAGATAAATTTCTGATTCGGTGTTTTTTTCCTGCGGCTCATTATCTGGTGTTACTACAGGTAGTGTTTCTGATTTTAATTCAGTTTCCAGTTTTTTTATAGCTTCATTTAAATCACTTACACGTTGATTCATAGGAAATACCTGTACAAAAAAGTTACGGTTTATATCCTGTAATCCATCTGCGATATAAAGAAGATCATCTCTGTTACTATCTTGTATTAATGTTGAGATAATTGAATTGATAATGTCATAATCCAGTTCAGTATACAACCGGCTGAGCAACACGTCAATTGTATTTTTTTCAAACTCAGGGTCTCTTTTAAAAATACTCAGTGTAGCAATTGCTGCAAGCACTTCCTGTTTTCTGTCTTTAAACAAATTGGCATTCGTTTCTTTAAACTTTTCCAGCCGTTTCTCATAGCGGAGTTTTTTTAATGCCCACCAACCGGTGATAAGAGTAGACAGTACTCCAATAATCCATGGAGTTGCACTGCCAGAAAGCAGGCTCAGTAACGATTCCCACATAATGATAAGGTTTGCTTCTTAAAGTTACCTTAATAAAAAAACAATGTCAATACCCTTATTAAAATAAAAAAGGGGCAAATGCCCCTTTAAATAATTTCTATAGAAATATTAATGAATCTCCCACACTTCATTTCCCTTTAATAACTTATCCAGGTTGCCCTTTCCTTTTGTTGCAATTACTTCTTCAATCTGCAGTTTCATTACATCTTCATAACAGGCTCTTTCGGTTTCATAAAAAACACCAAATGGCCTTGGCAGGTGTATGTTTTTATGTGGATCATCAAACATGCGTACCAATATCTGTGCTTTATAAAAATCTTTTTCATCATGAACCCACAATTCATCTTTACTATGTCCTTCTTCTAAATTCACTACAACCGGCTTAAATCCATCCAGTTTAATTCCTTTATTTTTTGTTGTACCAAATAACAGAGGTTCACCATGAGTAAGGAATAAAGTTTCTTCAGCCTTGCTGCTTTTTTCAGTAAATACTTCAAAAGCGCCATCATTAAAGATGTTGCAATTCTGATAAATTTCAAGAAACGAAGCTCCTTTATGTTTCTGGCTGCGTAGTAAACATTCCTGTAAATGTTTGGGATCACGGTCCATACTACGTGCTATAAATGTTGCATCGGCACCCATTGCCAATGCTAATGGATTAAACGGATGATCAATGCTTCCAAACGGAGTACTCTTGGTTATCTTATGTTCTTCTGATGTTGGTGAATACTGCCCCTTTGTTAACCCATAAATCTGGTTATTAAATAACAGAATATTTACATCAAAATTTCTGCGTAATAAATGAATGGTATGATTACCTCCAATACTTAAACTATCTCCATCACCGGTTACTATCCAAACGCTCAATTCTGGCCTGGCTGCTTTTAATCCGCTGGCTATTGCAGTTGCACGGCCATGAATTGAATGCATGCCATAGGTATTCATATAGTAAGGGAAGCGACTACTGCAACCAATACCGCTTACAATAACTATATTTTCTTTAGGGATGCCAAGCGTAGGCATAATCTTTTGTACCTGGGCTAAAATAGAATAATCACCACAACCCGGGCACCAGCGTACTTCCTGGTCGGTTGCAAAATCTTTAGGGGTAAGGGCGGGGGCAATAGTTGCTTCAGACATAGTTTTATGTATTGACTACAAATTTAGTGAATGTGTGAAAGGAATTTGTAATAATGAACAAGGAATTTTGATAAAGTTGATTTTGAGTATGCCACTATCATTACTTGTTATTCAACAATTCTTCCCAATACTCTGCCCCTCTTCGTGTATGAGGTATAACAATGGTGCCGCCAACTATATTTGCTACAGCAAATATTTCATACATCTGTACAGTTGTAACACCCAGTTCATGGCATTTCCCAAGATGATATTTTATGCAATCATCACACCGCAGCACCATGCTGGCTACCAGGCCCAGCATTTCTTTTGTTTGGGTAGAAAGCGCCCCTTCTGCATACGTGTTGGTATCTAAATTCCAGAGGCGTTTAATGACCAGGTTGTCTTTGCTGAGGATTACCTCATTCATTTTTGTACGATACTCATTAAACTCATTTATTAAATTACTCATACTGTTTTTTTACAAAGATATTTTGTTAAGGGCAAAAGAAAGGGCAACAAAAAAGCCATCTCAACCGAGATAGCTTCTTTTGCTTATGCGTTAACTGGATTAGTAACGATTGTTGCTGAAACTTTTGTTACCGAACGAAGGGCGACGATCACCGCCACCGCTACTGCGTTCTTCACGTGGTTTAGCTTCTGTTACTTTAATGGCACGGCCTTCAACCATACCACCATCAAGTTCGCTGATTGCTGTTTTTGCAGCAGCATCATCACTCATTTCAACAAATCCAAAACCACGGCTTTTACCGGTGAATTTGTCGTTAATTACTTTTGCGCTGGTTACTTCACCATAGCTTTCAAAAAATCCTCTTAAGTCATCATCGTTAACGTTGAAGCTTAAGTTTGAAACATAAATGTTCATGTTTGTTAATATTTAACATTGATAAAAATCTGAGCAAATACGAGGCGTAAAGAAGACTAACTATTAGCAGAGTGTGCGTATCAGATAATGCGATTCACTTACAAAACACTGTATAACTCAAAATAACGTTGCAAATATAGGCTTATTCCTTCAGAGAAGACGGTTTAATTATTTTCATCCAATATATCCAGGTAATTGAACAGCCCTGTTTTGTAGTTTGGATTAGATGTATAAGGAACTAGCTTTAAGCTACTTATATTCATTTTTAAAGAAATCAATCCCTCCTTTTTTGGGCCGTTTATTAAACAGTTAATGAGAAAGTATATTCTTTTATAAAAAAAAGATTTATTTTAGAGGTCCCTTAGAAAACGAAACCTTCACTAATACAACATCATTGTTGTATTTTCTTTCATTTTTTAAGGAGCATCTTTAAACTCTGAATTCTATTCTATGAAACTAAAATATTACGCTTCTTTTAGTGTTTTTATTTCATTTTTCTTTTTGAATTTAAACTGCTTTGCTCAAACATATAACAGTACTTCTCTTCCTATAGTTTGGGGAAATATCACATCTAAAAGACTGAACCAATCAACCAATTTAATTGAGTGGAAAACAATTGCTGAAACAAACAGCTCTCATTATAATGTTCAACGCTCGTCTGATGGCATTTGTTTTACAACTATTGGTGAAGTTCCGGGTAAAGGAAATGTTAGCAGCAGTGCCGATTATTCATTTGAAGATAAACAGGCTTTTGGAACAGTTTATTACTATCGAATTCAACAGTTGGAATATAATAACAAAATAAATTATTCAATTGTTATTAAAAATGGATTTGGTGGCAAAAAAACAATTATTGGACGATGGGGAAGCAATGCCCTTTTAGTTTACACTTTTTCAAAGGGAAACAAGCAATTCAGAATTACAGATCTTTCCGGTAATATGATAAAACAATTCAGCTCATCAGCTGAGCAACAAATCATTGATTTAAATTTCTTTTATACCGGTGTATTTACATTACAGGTAATTAGTGCCGATGGCTCTCTGGAAGTTTTCAGATTTGTAAAATAAACTATAACTCTATTGTAAATAATAATAGCAATACCCATTGAGTATTGCTATTATTTTTAAAGACTTTTTTCTGATTATTTTATGCAAACACTTTACCGCCATAAAGTTCCTGCTGCAACACATGAATGCGTTCATCTTCCAGGTAATCATCAAAGGTAGTTAACCTGTCAATAATACCATTTGGTGTTAACTCAATTACACGGTTTGCTGTTGTGTGCATAAACGTATGATCATGTGAGGTAAGCAAAACAACACCATTATATGCTATACATTGTTCGTTGAAAGCCTGTATACTTTCAAGATCAAGGTGGTTAGTAGGTTGATCTAAAATGATCACGTTGGGATTTTGCATCATCATGCGGCTGATCATACAACGTACCTTTTCTCCTCCACTCAGCACATTGGTCTTCTTCATTATTTCATCGCCACTGAATAACATCTTTCCTAAAAATCCACGTAAGAAAGGTTCATCAGCATCAGTTACATGCATGGGTACATATTGACGCAACCATTCCATTAAATTCAATCCGGCAGTAAAAAAGTTATTATGCTCTACAGGCAAATAAGCTTTTGTAATGGTGCTTCCCCACTCATAACTACCATGATCAGCAATTTCCTCTGCATTAATAATATTGAAGAAATGTGTAACCGCTAATGGATCTTTACTTACAAATGCAATTTTATCTCCTTTATTTATAGTGAAACTTACTTTATCAAATAATACACGGCCATCAACTGTTTTTTTCAGTTTTTCTACATTCAATATCTGGTTACCTACTTCACGTAATGGTTGAAAAATAATGCCGGGATATTTTCTGTTGCTGGGTTCAATTTCTTCAATGGTTAATTTAACCAATGCTTTTTTCCTTGA
>DAIOWB010000100.1:0-8851 GCA_036758725.1 Lacibacter sp. | reverse complement strand
AAACAATAGCAGTAAAAAAAGATGACAAGGCATATACTTCACCTTCAACAGCACTAAACCAGAATGAATCACTGAATGTATAAGCAAGTGATCCAATAACACCGGCGGCCAATACAGTAAACAAATTATTTCCTGTTAATTCTTCTTCATTTTTACCCTGCATCATTCTTCTGGAAAAGTGTGTAATCGTCCAGAATAAAAACATGATGGTTAACCCACTTGAAATGGCAGAAAGCAAATTCACTCCAATAGCCGCATCACCTGGTGTAAACAAAGAAAATAATCGTCCAAGTAAAAGGAATAAGGGAGCTCCCGGAGGGTGTGGCACCCCTAGTTTATTTGCTGTAGAAATAAATTCACCTGTATCCCACAAACTGCCGGTGGGCTCCATGGTTAATATATAAACAGCAGTGGAGACAAGGCCAATGATCCAACCAGTAATGTTGTTGAGTTTCTTAAAATTCATAAAAGCAATGGTTTTGAAGTTCCCGCTAATTCACGGGCAGGCAAAAATAAGGAGATGAGTGTAGAAACAATGAATTGAAATTGGTTTTAACACACTAATTTGAAGAAAAACTTATTCAAAATAAACCCTAACTGTCTGGTAAAATAAACGGCTTTGAGCATATTGGCTGATGGTTTTTTCTGAAAAGCCATGTAAACCAAATAAACCGGCTGCATTTCCTTTATTGATTGCAATTTCAAGATAACCTGCAGAATTAAAAATGGCCAGTTTTTCGCCATCATTTACATCGGCATAGGTTTCACTGATACGATCAATCATTTCATCACGCTTGAAAATTATTTTAAATCTTCTTCCCTTGCGTTGGGCTTCAAATTCATCTTGTGTAATGTTCACAATTACATTTTCAAAATGATCAATAGAAATAATTTGCCCTTCAATATATTGATTGGTAGTAATAGGCCTTAAAGGATTTCTTACTTGTATAGAAACAGCAGCATCACCAACTTCAGCCAATGTTTTTCCGTTTGCAACTTCTTTAATGGCTGCTGCAAATACTTCGGTAATAGCTATTGTATTTCTTGATGTTGAATTATCAATTTTTAAAGCAACTACTAATTCGGGCGTTTCTTCAAGAATCATGGTAATAAGTCCGTTATCTGCAAGACAGTAATACTGGTTATTATGTTTCACCATTAACACATGTTCCGGTTTATATTGAAACAGGTTTACAAGAACGATATGAAAAGTACCAGCAGGAAAATGTTTCGTTGCATTTCTGATAACATATGCAGCCTGTGGATCATTAAATGGAGAAAGATGATGGGTAATATCAATAATCTGAAATGCCGGGTCTCTTTTTATCAAAACACCTTTTACTGCCCCGGCAAGGTAATCCTGCTCTCCAATATCAGATGTTAACGTAAGTAATGGCATGAAAGAATTACAGATTTATAAAATTCACATTCAGATTAAGTATGGCAAAATAAGAAAACTAAATCTGTATTCAACAAATAGGCTTATTATTTATTTAATGAGTTTTCCATCTTTAAAGAAAAAGCGTTTTGTATAATGATCTACAAATCCCGGAAAGAATTTATTTACAACAACGGTTGCTTTTCCTAATAAAGTAAGTACCATGGAGCGTTTTCTTTTTTCAATGGCCTGCATAACATAACCTGCACATTCTTCGGCACTCATTAATTTTGATTCATCCATTGGAGTTTCACCAATCGACTTTCCTTCTGCATTTAATGCAGCACTTCTAATACCTGTTGTGGTAAAGCCAGGAGAAACCCATAGCACATTTACATCATGTTGCATCATTTCTACCCTTAAGGCTTCTAAAAAACCCTGCATGGCAAATTTTGATGCGGAATATGCACTGCGGCCAGGTGTACCTCTGTAGCCTACAATTGATGAAATACCAACGATTGATCCTTTATTTTCAATGATTGAAGGCAAAGCAAACTTGGTACAGTAAACGGTACCCCAAAAATTAATATTCATTACTTTTTCAAACGCAGCAATATCTGAATCAACTACCAATGCCCTCATAGAAATTCCGGCATTATTAATTAAAATATCAATTTTTCCAAAGTACTTAATTGTAGATTCTATAAATGTTTTACATTCATTTTGATTACTTACATCTGTAACTAAAATATGTAAAGGTTTACCCGGAAATGACTTTTGGAGCATATATAATTTATCATAACTTCGGCTGCATGTAGCAACTTTTGCGCCTGCACGTAAAGACATTTCAACCAGTGCTTTTCCAATTCCTTCACTACCTCCTGTAATAACAACTACCTTATCTTTTAAAAAACTCATAACTCTAAATTTATCTGCAAAAATAAGCGAGGCAACTTCATTTAAATTTATAAAGTATTAGGACAAGTAAAACTATTTTTTATAAAAGTTTGGCACAAACTCTTTTTACCCTATTTTTGCACTCCCAAAAACTAAAATATTTTTTGGCTGATTCCGTAGCTCAGTTGGTAGAGCACGACACTTTTAATGTTGGGGTCCTGGGTTCGAGTCCCAGCGGGATCACAGAATAAAAAAGCCTTTTAAGTGAAATACTTAAAAGGCTTTTTCTTTTTAAATAGTTGATTCCTTCTTTATTCTGTAGCCTTAGATTGTACTATATATACTCTTTGAAAGCTTTATTATTTGTATGAATACAGTTTCTTTTTGAAATTGACTATTTTCTATTCTGTTATAAATTTTTCTTTCATTTTTTCAAGCAGTTTGGTTTCAATCATTTTAACTGCCAGTAAAATCATATTCTTAAACGAGCGGGAAGTAGAAATTCCATGCCCTACAATAACGGGTTTGTCAACACCTAAAATTGGAGTACCCCCATAAATTTCAAAATCAAAACGTTTAAAATAATCATCTTCATCCAGGTTGCGTGACTTTGCAATATCAAAAATAGATTCACCTAATTTTAATATTACGTTGCCGGTAAAACCATCACACACCATTACATCGGCCTTGCCTGTTAAAACTTCACGCCCTTCAATATTGCCAATAAAATTAATGAGCTTGCTTTCTTTCATTAACTGGTAAGCCGCCTGAGCAAGCAGGTTGCCCTTGCCTTCTTCTTCACCAATGTTAATGAGAGCTACAGTTGGATTTTCAATTTCAAGGATATTTTGAGCATAGATGCTACCAAGGATTGCATTTTGCAAAAGATTATCAGCCTTACAATCGGCCTGCATACCTACATCAAGTATTAAACCATAACCACCCTGTACTTTTGGAATTACTGTTGAAATAGTTGGACGTAACACCCCTTCAATTACTTTAATAGAATAAAAAACACCAACCATCATTGCACCGGTATTGCCAGCGCTGATGAATGCATCTATTTCAGCATTGGCCAGTAATTGCAGGCCAATATTCATTGATGAATCAGGTTTATCCCGTAAAGCTCTTGTAGGAGATTCATGCATATCTATCACTTCTTCAGCATGCACAAACGAAACAGCAGGAGGAACAGTGATGAAATGTTTTCTTAATTCAGCTTCATCACCAATTAAGCGGAGTTCAATACCGGGAACAGCATCGGCTAAAAATGAATCTACGCCCAACAGCGTTTGCTGAGGGGCGTAGTCTCCACCCATCATGTCAATACCTATGACCATGCAGGTAAAAATAGTTAATTAAGCTTACGCTTTTGCAGGAGCTTTTTCAGCAACCAACTTTCCTTTATAATAAAGCTTTCCTTCACTCACATAAGCACGGTGGCGTGGGTGAGTTTCACCAGTAGTGCTATCTTTTGATAAAGTAATAGTCACAGCCTTATAGTGTGTACGACGCTTCGCACTACGTTGCTGCGAATGTCTCCTTTTTGGATTTGGCATATCTCTTTAATTTTATTCGTTTCTAAATTTATCTAAATCTTTCCAGATTGATTTGTCTTCTGTTGGTTGTGGATTTAACTGAGCAAGACGTGCCAATACTTCTTTATTGCAGTGTGGCCCACCCATCTCGCTTTCCTTGCACATTTTATGCATTGGAATGCTGAGAATTATAAACTCATATATCCAGTTCTTAACGTGTAAATGACTTTCTGTTCTTGAAATAAAATAAACATCAGGATTTTCCTCCTCTTCGTTCATTTTATCCGGTTCATCAGTCAGCTTCACCAGCATCTCAAATTCGTCCCACAGTTCCATTGGCAAATCATTCCCGCATCGGTCGCAAACAACCTCAAGCGTACCGCCAATTTCAAACTTCAGCATCAGAAAACCGGTATTTTTTTCTAAATCCAGTTTTACGTTTGCCTTACAGTTTTTAAAGTCCTGTTGTCCGAATTCTTCAAAGAACCGGTCATTAATTTCATATTGAAATTCATGATTACCGGGTTTTAACCCCACAAAAGCTATTTCAAATTCCCGGCGGCTGATCATAACACCCTCGTTTAAAAGGTTGGCAAAGGTAGACGAAAAACCCTTTCATACCAAAGGAAACTAAGGTTTATTTGGGAGCATGGGCGGTTTTAACCGGTTCATCTTCCGTTTCCCGCCCTTTGTTCCTACTCCGCAGTATTAAAACACTCAAGTTCAGTTCAAAACCAGGCTATTTTGCAAAGGCTCCACTTCCTTACAAAGCCTTCGGGGTATCCACTACGGTCGGGGCTATTTTGAGCAATAGTTAAAAATCAACTTATGGAGCCAATTCAGATTTTTCATTTCATTTATAATCAGTTCAGATTATTTCCCATTTCCCATGTTCAATTTTCCATTTTCCATTTTCACTTATCTACATCTCTTTCTTCATAAATTTGATCCCTAATGACCTACGGCAAACTTATACGTACTTCCATCACCATTACTTTAATCATTCTTGCCCTGTTTATTTTTTTTATATCGGGCTATCAGCAGTGGATTGAAATAAATTATTCAACGGGATTTTTCCCGAGACTGGCTTCTTTTTTCCGGTTGATCTTTGGTTGGTTCCCTTTTAGCCTGGGTGATGTTGTTTATTCAGTTGTAACTATTAGTGTTTTATGGGAAATCGGAAAATTTATTGTTCGTTTATTTCATCCAAAAGATAGCTGGGCAAAAAAATTATCGCCTTTATTTACAGCGGGCCTTATTTTATTATTTGTTTATGTTTATTTCTATCTGTTCTGGGGGCTTAATTATTACAGGCAAGGGATAGAGCACCAGTTACAATTACAAAACAACAACTTTCAAAAACAACAACTGGTTGAGCTTAATCAATTTCTTTTGCAAAAATTAAACACTACAAAAGAAAGTTGTTTGCAAAAAAAAGATACGGTTATGAGCAAAAACCGTATGTATTCATCTTCATTAAAAGGATATAAAAATCTTGAAGAAAAATTTGCATTCATCCATTATAATCATCCTTCTTTAAAACCATCTTTATTCGGAACAATTGGAAATTATGTAGGCTTTCAGGGCTATTATAATCCATTTACGGGTGAAGCACAAATCAATACACAAATCCCCAATTTTGTACAACCGTTTGTGATTTGTCATGAAATGGCACATCAGTTAGGTTATGCCAGTGAAAGCGAAGCCAATTTTGTTGGATTTCTTGCTGCAACCAATTCACCTGATACACTCATGCAATACTCAGCTTATCTTGATATTTTTCTTTATTCAATTAATAATTTAAGAATGGTTGATTCAACCACAGCAAAAGAAATTGGCAAGAATATAAATGAAGGTGTAAAAAGAGATATCAAAACTTACCGTGAGTTTGCATATAAACACCGCACAGTTATGCAAGACATCACTGATTTTTTATATGATTATTATTTAAGGCGTAACCGGCAGCGTAAAGGAATTGAAAGTTATAACGATGTAACTGGTTGGCTGGTTGCGTATAAGAAGAAGTACAGCCTCTAACTCTTTCTCTTATTCCAAAGCCCGCCCGGATGAATCCGTTCGGACGGAGAGAAAGAGCAGTGCTCCATCAAATTAATAATCTTTTTGTTTTACCATTTCAGCTATCATTTTTTATATCAGTAAATTTCAACCATTCCCGTTTTAATTATACTCTTTGAGTAGCAGGGGTTGTGTGTTGATATTCTCCCCCTTCGGGGGAGTTAGAGCGGGCGTCAGAATTCATTCTTCCACATCATACTCTCTACAGGTTTGTTATGCTGCCCTGCATACTTGGCGTTTTTCTTTTGATTGTATTTCACTTCAATTTCACCATCAACCGGGAAATAAATTAATTGTCCAATGGGCATTCCTTTGTACACTTTTACAGGTTGCTTTACTGAAATCTCCAGTGTCCAGTTACCACAAAAGCCCACATCACCTTTACCTGCTGTTGCGTGAATATCAATACCCAAACGGCCTGTTGATGATTTACCTTCCAGAAACGGAACATGAGCATGTGTTTCTGTATATTCTAAAGTAACACCTAAATAAAAAATATGCGGATACAAAACAATTCCTTCATCGGGTATTTCCATATAATCAATATGATTATGTTTTTTAGCATCAATCATATGTTCTTTATATGTAGCAAGTGTACTTCCCAAATGCACATCATATGAATTGCTTCCCAAACATTCACGATCATAAGGCTCTACTTTTATTGTTCCTTTTGCAATCTCTTCCAGAATTCTTTTATCTGATAAAATCATATACTTCTCTTTAGTTTTGTAGCTGAAATTAAAACCTGCAATCTAAAATCTTAAATCTGATTTTGCCACTCGTTTATCAACATACTATCAACAGCGCCACAAAAGTAGGGCTTTGGCATATTGAAGAAGAAGAAGATTTTTTTCTGCAAAAAGTGCCTGTTAAAAGAGATGTTTCCCATCCGCATAAACGCCTGCAACATTTAGCAGGTCGTTATTTACTTCCGTCATTATTTGAAGACTTTCCTTTAGAAGAAATTTTAATTGCTGATACCAGAAAACCTTTTTTACTCAATGAGAAATATCATTTTTCCATTTCACATTGTGGCGATTATGCAGCTGCAATAGTTAGTGCAACTCAACGTGTAGGTGTAGATATTGAACATCCAACTGATAAGATATTCCGCATCAGCCATAAATTTTTAACTGATGAAGAAAAGATGTTTTTAGATGAGCAGATGAGTACCGCACAATTACTGCAATTAGCAACTTTGCTCTGGAGTACCAAAGAAGCGATGTTTAAATGGTTTGGTGATGGTGGAGTTGATTTCAGGCAGCATATGCGTATTGATGATATTGAAGGCAATGATGAAGAAGGAAAATTGATTTGCCAGTTTCAGAAATTTGATCCGGTTTCATTAACTGTTCATTATCGTTTTATGAAAGAATTGGTAATGAGTTGGGTGGTTAGTTGAGTTTTTGCCGCTAAGGCACAAAGGCGCAAAGCCTTTTACGACTATAAATTCTTTCTTTGCGACTTAGCGTCTTTGCGGTTATTAAATTATATTCACTTCCCTCTCAAGCTCCACTCCAAACTTTGTTTGTACACTTTGCAAAATTTCTTCACTTAAATCATAAATTTCTTTCCCGCTTGCATGATTATAATTCACTAAAACCAATGCCTGCTTTGCATGACAGCCGGCATCACCTTTTCTGTAACCTTTCCATCCGCATTGTTCAATAAGCCAACCAGCAGCCAGTTTAACATCGCCATTATCTAAAGGATAACCAACAATAAATGGAAATTCTACTTTTAAGTTTTGAAATTTTGCATTTGAAATTTGTGGATTCTTAAAGAAACTTCCTGCATTGCCAATCACCTTTGGATCTGGTAATTTAGAAGTACGGATATTGATTACTGCCTGAGATATTGCCTGTACAGATAAATCTTTAACTCCCATTTGTTCAAGTTCCTGGTTTAATGCACCATAGCTTGTGTTAAAGATGGGTTTCTTTCTCAGCTTATAGGTTACATTCAAAATCACAAACTGATTTTTGAATTTTTGTTTAAACACACTTTCACGGTAACCAAATGCACAATCTTTATTTGAAAATTTCATTTGTGTTTTATCATTAAGATGATACGCTTCCAGTTCTTCAAATACTTCTTTAATCTCTGTACCATATGCACCAATGTTCTGCATGGGGCTTGCACCTACATTACCCGGAATTAAACTCAGGTTCTCTACCCCTCCATAATTATGTTCTACACAATAAAGCACAAACTGATGCCAGTTCACTCCGGCACCTGCACGCAGATAAACAAAATCTTCGTCTTCTTTTATTTTTTCAATTCCACTGATTTCGTTTTTCAATACCAGGCCATCCACATCTTTTGTAAATAAAATATTACTTCCACCACCTAGTATGAATTTAAAAGTGTTTGGAGAAAGTAGTTGGATGTATTGCAACAGCTCCTGTAATTTTTCAACAGATGAAAAATCAGAAAACAGCTTTGCCTTTACATCTATGCCGAATGTATTGTATTGTTTAAGAGAGATATTTTGATGAACTTGCATACTTCTGCAAAATAAACAATTTATGAACGGACAAACAGCAGTAGTTCTGGGATGTACAGGTTTAATTGGTTCACAGGTGTTAAATCAATTACTTACTGATGATTCTTTTAACAAGATAAGAGTACTTGTAAGAAGGCCATTAAATATCATTCACCCAAAACTGGAAGTACACATCACTGATTTTAGTAACTACACCGATTATCAAACAAAACTGGGAACCGGTGATTGTATTTTCTGTTGCATTGGCACAACCAATGCCAAAGTAAAAGGCGATAAAGCACTATACCGAACTATAGATTTTGATATTCCGGTGAATGCAGCAAGGTTTGGTAAAGAGGCAGGATTTCACCAATTTTTATTGGTATCGGCTGTAGGCGCCAATTCAAAATCGTCTATATTTTATTCAAGGGTGAAAGGCGAAGTGGAAGAAGTGATTGCTACCTTTCAATTCAAAAG